>NZ_JAPCZO010000025.1:0-115347 GCF_025941625.1 Rhizobium acaciae | reverse complement strand
AGCGCTGATCGGCTGTTCGGCCGGTCTCGTCAACGTGCCGCGCATCAAGGGCAGCCACAATGCGGTGCTGTCGGGCATGCTGGCGGCCGAAAAGATCGCCGCCGCGATTGTATCAGGCCGCAGCCATGACGAAGTGGTCGAGATCGAGAATGAATGGCGCAAGGGCGATATCGGCAAGGATTTGAAGCGTGTGCGCAACGTCAAGCCGCTGTGGTCGAAGTTCGGCACCGCGCTCGGCGTGGCGCTCGGCGGCTTCGACATGTGGACCAACACGCTGCTCGGCTTTTCCGTCTTCGGCACGCTGAAACATGGCAAGACCGATGCTGAGAGCCTGGAGCCGGCGTCGCAGCACAAGCCGATCGCCTATCCGAAGCCCGATGGCGTCTTGACCTTTGATCGCCTGTCCTCGGTGTTCCTGTCGAACACCAATCACGAGGAAGACCAGCCGGTGCATCTGCAGGTCAAGGATATGACCCTGCAGAAGTCGTCCGAGCATGACATCTATGCCGGTCCGTCGACGCGTTACTGTCCGGCCGGCGTCTATGAATGGGTGGAGAAGGACGGCAAGGACGTCTTTGTCATCAACGCCCAGAACTGCGTGCACTGCAAGACCTGCGACATCAAGGATCCCAACCAGAACATCAACTGGGTGCCGCCGCAGGGCGGCGAGGGGCCCGTCTATCCGAATATGTGAGGCGAATTGTCCTCGCCGCCGACAATTCTTACGCGCTGACGCCTTCGTGATCGCCTCCTGCCGGAGGCTGTTAGCCGTTCGTTAACCATAATTTCCTTAGCTTGCGACATCAAGTTGACGCACTAAGGACACATTCATGACGATCTCCCGCCGGGGCTTTCTGATCGCTCTGCCGCTTTTCGTGGCCGGCTGCTCTTCGACCGGTCTGAACAGCCAGACCAATTATGCCGCACTTCCGGACGAAAAATTCCCGTTGAAGCAGGTGCCGATCGACAAGATCAAGCCGGAGCTCCGCCGTCAGGAAGTGGCTTACGAAACCACGCATGCTGCCGGCACCGTGATCGTCGATACACCCGCGCGCCGCGCCTATTACGTTCTCGGCGGCGGCAGGGCGATGCGTTATGGCGTCGGTGTCGGCCGCGAGGGGCTAGCCTTTGCCGGTAACGCCTATATCGGCCGCAAAGCCGAGTGGCCGAGCTGGACACCCACCGAAAACATGCAGCGCCGCGAAGAGCGCTATCGCAAGCTCGCCGGCGGCATGCCGGGCGGCCCGAACAACCCGCTCGGTGCGCGGGCGATGTATCTCTTTCGCGGCGGCAACGACACGCATTTTCGCATTCATGGCACCAACCAGCCGCAATCGATCGGTCTTGCCATGTCGAGCGGCTGTGTCCGCATGATGAACCACGACGTGATCGACCTCTATAGCCGCGTCGAAGTCGGCGCCAGGGTCGTCGTCATCCAGGCCTGACGTGTCCGTCCCAAGCTCGATAACGACGCCCTCTCCATTGAAAAAGCCGCCGCAGCGATGGCTGCAGGCGGCTTTCCATCTGCTGTTGGTGTTGGATTTCAGCGGCGTGGCGTGGCGATACCCGTCGAAAGCGCCACACCGATGCCGGTGATCACGGCGGCGCTGATTTCCGTCATGCCGATCGCTTCGCCAAGCAGCAAGCCGCCGCCAAGCGTCGCGAGCACCGGCGTCAGCGCCGTGAAGGCGGCAGCCTGTGTTCCGCCGAGTGTTCTGACGGCGGTGCCGTAGGCGACCATGGCGACGAGGCCGGAAAGAACGCCTTGGCTCAGCACCTGCAGGCCGATCTCCGGGAGCGTAGCCTGTGGCAGCGAGACGCCGAAGATGAGGGCAAGCGCGCCCATGATCAGGAAGGACCAGACGGCGATCAGGGCGCTCGCCTCTACGGCTGTCAGACCGGAGCGGCGGAAGGCATGCGTATAGCTTGCCCAGAGAATGGCGCCGGCCGGCAGCAGCACGAAGCTCGTCCATGGCAGCGAGGCGTCCGCAAGGCTGCGCGTGAGCAGGATCAGCACGCCGGCGACGATCGCAACGAGGCCCGCGATGCGGGTGTTGTCCGGTCTTTCGCGAAACAGCACAATGCCGATCAGCGCCGCGGCGAGCGGCATTGAGCCGCCGAGCAGAATCCCCGAAGAGGCGGCCGGCGTCGAATGGATTGCGAGCGTCGTCAGCAGGAAGAAGACGGCGCCGGAACCGGACACCATGATCGCCAGCAGGTGAAGCGGCAGGGCCTTCGGCAGCAGCCCTGTCTTCAGCCAGACGGGCGAAAGCACCAGCGCCGGAATTCCGAAGCGGATCAGCCCGATATCGATCGAGCCGAGCGGCGTTGCGGCGCTGTGGCGGGTGACGAGAAACCATGTCGCCCAGATCAGCACGGTAATGGTGCCGCCGGCATAACCCAGCACCTGCGACGGCGACTTGTCGTTTGTAAATGCAATGGTGGTCATCGTCTCAATCCTTTCTTCCGTCCGGAGTCTGTCCGGTTGAAGAAAAGATTAGCGCCAGAGGCCAAGGCATGTCCTTGCTATCTATGGCTCTAAAATCTTGCTATACGCAATCTTCTGCCAATTGACACCGAAAGCTATCTCGAAAATGCCAAATCTCGATAAATTCGATATCGCCATCCTGAAGTGCCTGCAGGAGGATGCGCGCGCCACAAATGTCGAGATCGCCGAGAAGGTGAATCTTTCGCCGTCGCCCTGCCTGCGCCGCATCCGCAATCTCGAACGCTCCGGCATCATCCGCGGCTACAGGGCGGATATCGACCGCAAGGAGGTTGGTCTCGGCCTCACCGTCTTCGTCGAATTCAAGGTCGTCCATCACAGCCGCGAGAATTCCGAGGCGCAGCGGAAGGCGCTGCTCGCCATCCCCGAGATCGTCTCGTGCTTCCTGATTTCGGGTACCGCCGATTTCCTCGCCGAGGTGGTGGTGGAAGATCTCGCCGCCTATGAACGGCTTCTGACCGAAACGCTGTTGACCCTGCCGAATGTCAGCGACATCCGCTCGAACTTCGCCATCCGCAGCATCAAGACGCATGGGCCTTTGAAGCTGCCCGAGGGGAAATAATTCCCCTCGGGCTTGCTTGCGGGTTAGAGCAGCGTCCCGCTGAGGATGAGCAGCGCCACCGAGAAGTAGATGACGAGCCCGGTGACGTCGACCAGTGTGGCGACGAAGGGGGCCGAGGCGCTGGCCGGATCGAGCCGGAGCTTCTGCAGCACGAAGGGCAGCATCGAGCCGCAGATAGAGCCGAAGGTGACGATCCCGATCAGGGCGGCAAACACCGTGAAGGCGACCATCTGCCAGTGCGGGCCGTAATCGTAGAGCCCGGCCGACTGCCAGAAGACGATGCGGATGAAGCCGACCAGGCCGAGGATCGCGCCGAGCACGATGCCCGTCGGCAGTTCGCGCAAAAGCACCTTCCACCAGTCCGAGAGCTTCAGCTCGCCGAGCGCCAGCGCCCGGATGATCAGCGAGGTCGCCTGCGAACCGGAATTGCCGCCCGAACTCATGATCAGCGGGATGAACAACGTCAGCACCACGGCCTTTTCCAGCTCGCCTTCGAAATGCTGCATGGCGCTTGCCGTCAGCATCTCGCCGAGGAACAGAGCTGCGAGCCAGCCGGCGCGCTTGCGGATCATGCCGGCGAAGCTGATCTTCATGTAGGGCTGGCCGAGTGCCTCCATGCCGCCGAACCTCTGGGCCGCTTCCGTCGTGTCTGAGATCATCGTGTCGATCACGTCGTCGACGGTGACGATGCCGAGCATCTGCCCCTGTTCGTCGGTGACGGGCAGGGCGAGCAGGTCGTGTTTGCGGATCAGCCGGGCGACATCCTCCTGCTTCATCAGCGGATCGGCCGAAACCGGTGCGCCCTTCTGTGCCACAGAGAGGATCGAAGCGTCCGGCTCGCCGGTGATGAGACGACGCAGCGTCACCACATGCAGCAGCGCATGGCTGACCTCGTCGAGCACATAGATGGCGTAGACGGTTTCGCGCGAGCGTTCGACCTGGCGCACATGGTCGAGTGTGCGGGCGACGGTCCAGCTGTCAGGCACGCTGACGAACTCCGTCGTCATGATGCCGCCGGCCGTGCGCGGCGGATAGCCCATCAGGTGCTGGATCGCGATGCGCACCGGTTCGTCGAGGCTGGAGAACAGCCGGGCGCGGGTCTCGCCGTCGAGTTCGAGCAGCACGTCGGCGACGCGGTCGTTCGACATGCCGTGCAGCAGCCGTGCGGCATCCTCGGCGCTGATCAGCGCAAGGATCTGTGCGGCGTTGCGAAGCTCCGGCCGGTCGAGAATGTTGACCGCATAGTCGAGCGGCATGCCGGTCAGCACCCGCCCGGCGTCCTGGATGCTCAGCGCGTTCAATGATTCGACGCGTTCGGCGATCGTTGCGCCGCGGCTGTTGTTGATGAAGGCACGGGCGGCATGGCCTGCCCGAAGAGGGAAGCGATTGATATTCATTTGAGGCTCGCCTTTCCGTCGATCCGCCGTAGCGTCCGATCGGGCGAGCCGACAGGAGTCGGTCAGCGCACGAGGGTCGCGTACGGCAAAGGCAATCGACTGCTACTGTCGCTTGGCATCGTTATGATGGCTCCGTTGAAATCCGCGGCTGACGAGTGTCATCCACGTGAATGCTAGGTGGTCCCGGACGCGGAAAAAGTCAAGCGGGATAAATGCTTAACGCCAGAATGCCGCACCCCTCGATGCGGCATTCCAGGCGGGTATGGTTTGTAGACCTTGCTGGCCCGAAGCGGTCTCAGAATCCTGCAAGCACCGCTTTGCCCCTCATCCTGCCGCTTTCGACCATGGCATGCGCCGTCTTGAGGTTTGACGCATTGATCGGCCCGACGATCTCTGAAAGCGTGGTGCGGATCGTTCCGGCGTCGACGAGCTCGGAAATCTTGTTCAGCAGTTTGTGCTGCTCGATCATGTCAGGCGTGCCGTAGAGCGGGCGGGTGAACATCAGCTCCCAATGAACAGAGACGGCCTTGCGCTTGAAGGGCACGATGTCGAGCGTCTTCGGATCGTCGATCAATGCGAAGCGGCCTTGCGGCGCAATCGCTTCGACGATGTCGCCGATATGGCTGTCGGTATTGGTGGTCGAGAATATGAATCCCGGCGCGCCGATGCCAAGCGCTGCCACCTGCGGCGCGATCGGCCTGGAATGGTCGACGACATGATGCGCGCCGAGTTCCTTCACCCAGTCCTGCGTTTCCGGCCGCGAGGCCGTGGCAATCACCGTCAGGTCGGTCAATACCCGGGCGATCTGAATGGCGATCGAGCCGACGCCGCCGGCTCCGCCGATGATCAGGATGGAGCGTCCCGCTCCCGAAACCGCGTCCTGCACCTTCAGCCGGTCGAACAGCGCTTCGTAGGCCGTAATCGAGGTCAGCGGCAGGGCGGCCGCGGCCGCGAAATCGAGGCTCTTCGGTTTGGCGCCGACGATGCGCTCGTCGACGAGATGGAATTCGGCATTGCTGCCCGGGCGGCTGATAACCCCGGAGTAGAACACCTCGTCGCCGGGCTTGAACAGCGTGACATCGGCGCCGACGGCTTTGACGATGCCGGCGGCATCCCAGCCGAGCACCTTGAGTTCGTCCGCGGGCGGTGCGGAATGGGCGCGCACCTTGACGTCGACGGGATTGACCGAAACGGCTTTGATCTCGATGAGCAGATCGTGGCCCCCAGCCTCCGGCATCGGCAGCTCGACATCGATAAGCGAGGTTTCGGCGGAGATCGGTTGGGGCGTTTTATAGGCGACGGCGCGCATGGGAAACTCCTGTGTTCGTTGCACGGAAGCTAGATGCGCACTATGATCTGACAACGCAAGAATGCACAAATTCTGTACGTAGTACCCAAAAGGATACTGTAAAATGTCATTGCCGCGCGCCAAGCTCGTCAAGAATTTCCCCGGCTGCCCGGTCGAAGCGACGCTGACTTACCTCGACGGGAAGTGGAAGGGCGTGATCCTGTTTCATCTGATGCAGGGAACCCTGCGCTTCAACGAATTGCGGCGTAAGCTGCCGGCCGTGACCCAGCGCATGCTGACCAAGCAGCTGCGTGAATTGGAAGAGTCCGGCCTGGTATCACGCACCGTCTATCCGGTCGTGCCGCCGAGGGTCGAATATGCAATGACGCCGCTCGGCATGACGCTGAAGCCCGTCATCCAGGCATTGGCCGCCTGGGGTGACGATTATGTCTTCTGCAGTCCGGAAGGCCGCGAACTGCGCTTGGCCTCAGACGGCCTGCGCGCTCCGGTCGCGGCGCTCGAGGCGTAGCGAGGCTGCAAAGACGAAGAGGCCGAGGAAGGACAGCGCCGCGCCGACATAACCGGTCGCCGCAAAACCGTAACCCCCGGCGATGACGAGGCCGCCGAGCCAGGCGCCGATCGCATTGGCGATGTTGAAGGCGGAATGGTTGGACGCGGCCGCAAGCGTCTGCGCGTCGGCGGCGACATCCATTAGCCGCGTCTGCAGCGCCGGGCCGGCGGCAAAACCGCAGCCGACGAGGAAGACGGAGAGACCGAGCAAATAAGGATTGGCGGCGGTCAGCGAGAAGGTGGTCAGCACGACGATATTATAGATCAGCGACCCGCCGATCGTGCCGAGCAGCGATTTGTCGGCGAGCCACGAGCCGATGAAATTGCCCGCATTCATGCCGACGCCGAAGAGGACCAGCATGATCGGAACGGCTGTCTCCGGCAGCAACGCCACCTCAGTCGTTGTCGAGGCGATATAGCTGAACATCGCGAACATGCCGCCGTAACCGACGGCGGCAATGCCAAGCGTCAGCCACACCTGCGGCCGGCGGAAGGCGCCGAGTTCGCGCAGGAAGCCCGCTTCCGCGGAAACCCTGTCCTTCGGAACGTAGAACCAGATCAGCGCCACCGTCAGCAGGCCGAGCACGCCGACCGAGAAAAACGCCACCTGCCAGTCGAGCGACTGGCCGAAGAAGGTCGTCAACGGCGTGCCGAGAAGTGTCGCAACGGTCAGGCCGAGCATGACGCGGCCAACGGCACGGGCGCGGCGATGCACCGGCACCATCGAGGCGGCGACAAGGGCCGCGACGCCGAAATAGGCGCCATGCGGCAGGCCGCTGACGAAGCGCAGCAGCGTGAAGCTTTCGAATGTCGGCGCCATGGCGCTCGATATATTGCCGGCGGCAAAGATCAGCATCAGGGTCAAAAGCAGCGTGCGGCGCGCCATCTTCGCGGCGAGCACAGCAATAACAGGTGCGCCGACGACGACGCCGAGCGCATAGGCGCTGATGACGTAACCGGCTTGCGGCGTCGTGACCGAGAAGGTTTCGGCAACATTGGGCAGCAATCCCATGATCGCGAATTCGCCGGTGCCGATGCCGAAGCCGCCGCAGGCGAGCGCCAGCTGGACCAACGCCACGGTCATTGCCGACGGCAGCTCTTCATCCCGGCTATCGACGGAAACATTGACGGCAATCTCACTCACGAGAGCTCCTCGATGCGGTTTTCTGCTTGGCAATGACCCCTGGCGCAAGTGCAGCCGCGAGCACATCGTAAAATGGCGGGAAGTGGGAGACCTGTGTCTCCGGTACTTCATCTATCCCTAGCGTTCAGGCTGCCGTCGAGTGCATTTTTTGCAGTGCAGCGTCCTGCTATGTGCATACGTATATTGCAATTTTTGCATTTCTGCCCTTCGTCAGGAAAGAAGGTTGCGCTTGAAATCGGCGATACCGCAACCATCTCAGGGGCAAGGCAGGAGCATTTCCGCGCCAGGGACGGGAGCTCTTATGAAGCTTGTAGGCTTTTTCAATCGCGACGGCGGGACCTTCAAGACCACCGACATGCTGGCCTATGAAAAAAGGGCGGAGGCGGCTTTCCGCGAAGCGGGGCACGATTTCGACGCCATCGTCTTCTCAGGAAAGGAAATCATTCCTGCCATGGAGCGGGCCGCCAAGCGCGACGATATCGACGGCATCGTCGCCGGCGGCGGCGACGGCACGATTTCGGCGGCGGCATCGATCGCCTGGAAGAACGGAATTGCGCTCGGCGTCGTGCCAGCCGGCACGATGAACCTCTTTGCTCGATCGCTGCGTGTGCCGCTCGATATCTGGCAGGCGCTCGATGTGCTTGCCTCCGGCGAGATCGACAACGTCGATATCGCCAGCGCCAACGGCCGGCCCTTCATCCACCAGTTTTCCGCCGGCCTGCATGCCCGCATGGTGCGCTACCGCAACGGCTACAGCTATCGTTCCCGGTTGGGCAAGATACGGGCGAGCACGAAGGCGGCTTTGGGCGTCATCTTCAATCCGCCGGAGTTCGAGGTCGAGTTCGAGGCTGCCGGCATGCGCGAGCGCCGCAGGGTGTCGGCGATCTCAGTCTCCAACAATCCCTTCGGCGAGAACGCGCTGCTTTACGCCGATAATTTGACAAGCGGCGAACTCGGCTTCTACACGGCAAATCCGCTGAAGCCTCTCGGGGTCGCCCGTCTCGCCATCGACATGCTGCGCGGCAAGGTCCGCGAGAATGCCGATGTTATGGTGATGCACCCGGCCGAAGTGCACCTGCATTTCCCCAAACTGCGCTCCAAGGCCAATTGCGTCATGGACGGCGAACTGCTGCCGCTCGAACGCGACGTCTCGATCCGGCTGCATCCGGGCGAATTGAAGGTTCTCGTCAAGCAGGGTCTCGCCGCTCAAGTGAATGCGGACGAACGCCGCGAGCCCGCTGCATAAGTCGGCCCGCTGCGTAAGTCGGCTGCCGCGTAATTTCAGAGCCGCGGCAGATAGGTGCGGTAGTCGAAATCCGAGACTGTGCGCAGATGCGCAAGCGCTTCCTTGCGCTTGGTATTGCCGTAGAGCGCCTGATAACGCGCGCCGAAGATATCGGAGATGAAGGGCGAGGTGCGGAAGGTGTCGACGGCGCTGAGGAAATCATGCGTCAGCCGCGCCGTATTCGCAGGTATGTGCGAGGGCGTCGTCTCCTCGCCGGGGTCGAGCTCGCCATCGAGACCGGCGAGCATGCCGCCGAGGATCGCTGCCAGCAGCAGATAGGGATTGGCGTCGGCGCCCGCGACGCGATGTTCGATGCGTGCGGCCGGGCCATCCTTGTCGGGAATGCGGATCGCCGTGCCGCGATGGCCGCTTCCCCAGGTCAGATCGACAGGCGCGAACGAGCCCGGCTGGAAGCGCCGGTAGGAATTGGCGAAGGGGGCGAAGATCAGCTGCGCCTCGCGCATGGAGTCGAGCAGGCCTGATATCACCGATTTGAGCAGCTTCGGTTCGCCGCCCTTGGCATCGAGGATGTTGCGGCCTTGCCCGTCGATGATGCTCGCATGCACATGCAGGCCGGAGCCGGCATGTTCGGAATAGGGCTTGGCCATGCAGGTCGATTTCAGCCCGTGCCGGCGCGCCGCCTGTTCGGCGATGCGCTTGAGATAGAGGCAATCGTCGGCGGCTGCCAGCGCATCCGCGCGGTGCAGCAGGTTGACCTCGAACTGGCCCGGACCGAATTCCGCCGTCGTCGCATCCGCCGGCAGGTCCTGCGCCTTCGCATAGGCCCTCAGGGTCTGCAAATAGCCATCGAGCGCGTCGACGGCGCTCATGTCGTAGAGCTGGAAACCGTTCGGTTCGCCGCGATAGGTCAGGCTTTCGGGCGGGCAGGGGCGTCCGGTCTCGCGCCAGTCTCCGGACATCACGTAAAATTCCAGCTCGGTGGCCACGACGGGCGTCAGCCCGCGCGCCGTATAGCGCTCGACCACCGAAGCGAGGATGGCACGCGGATCCATGAAACTCGGGCTGCCGTCGAATTCGTGCATGGTGGCGAGCACCTGCATCGAGCCCTCAGGCGCCCAGGGCATCGGTGCCAGGCTGCGCCGGTCGGGGATGACCTTGCCGTCGGGATCGCCGATCGTCAGCGACAGGGCGGTGATATCGTCATTATCGTCGCCCCAGATGTCGAGCGATTGCGTCGAGGTCGGCAGGCGGATGTCGCCGGCCCAGACCTTGTCTTCGATGCCAGGCGGAAGCTGCTTGCCACGCAGGTCGCCGTTCATGCCGACGATCAGGACCTCGAAACGCGGGTCACCGTTATCGGCCTTGCCGTCCATCCTGTCGCTTGCCATGACCTTGAAAATCCTCCGGGACAAGGCCAAGCTCCTATCTCATCGACATCAGCCTTTCAATCCGCGAGGGTCTTTACCAATCATGCCCGATACTTACCCACCCTCGAACCTTGCCGCGATCGACGCCGCGCACCATCTGCATCCCTTCGCCGACATGAAGAAGCTGAATGCCGAGGGCGCGCGTATCATCCAGCGCGGCGAGGGCGTCTACATCTTCGACAATCACGGCAGGAAATATCTCGATGGTTTCGCCGGCCTCTGGTGCGTCAATATTGGCTATGGTCGCCGCGAGATTGCCGATGCCGCCACCAGGCAGATGAATGAGCTGCCCTATTACAACACCTTCTTCGGCACGACCTCGACGCCGGCGACGCTGCTTGCGCAGAAGGTCACTTCCCATGCCGGCGAGCGGTTCAACCATATCTTCTTCACCGGCTCCGGCTCGGAGGCGAACGACACCTGGTTCCGCATGGCCCGGGTCTACTGGAGCGCCATCGGCAAGCCGTCGAAGAAGATCGTCATATCGAGGAAGAACGGCTATCACGGTTCGACGGTCGCCGGCGCCAGCCTCGGCGGCATGAAATACATGCATGAGCAGGGCGACCTGCCGATCCCGGGCATCGTCCATATCGGCCAGCCCTATTGGTACGGCGAGGGCGGCGATCTCGCGCCCGCCGAATTCGGTCTCAAGATTGCCCGCGAACTCGAAGCGAAGATCGACGAACTCGGCGAGGAGAATGTCGCCGCCTTCGTCGCCGAGCCGGTACAGGGGGCTGCCGGCGTCATCATCCCGCCCGAGACCTACTGGCCGGAGATCGACCGCATCTGCAAGGCGCGCAATATCCTGCTGGTGACCGACGAGGTGATCTGCGGTTTCGGCCGTCTGGGCGCCTGGTTCGGCCACCAGTATTTCGGCGTCGAACCCGATCTGGCGCCGATCGCCAAGGGGCTTTCCTCCGGCTATCTGCCGATCGGCGGCGTGCTCGTCAGCGACCGCATCGCCGATGTGCTGATCAACGAGGTCGGCGACTTCAACCACGGTTTCACCTATTCCGGCCACCCGGTCTGCGCTGCCGCAGCCCTCGAAAACCTGCGCATCATCGAAGAGGAAAGACTGGTCGAACGCGTGCGCGACGATATCGGCCCCCATTTCGGCAAGGCCTGGGCAGCGCTGGCAGACCATGATCTGGTCGGCGAAGCCGTCAGCATCGGCCTGATGGGCGGCCTGCAGCTTGCCGCCGAGAAGAGCACGCGTACCCGCTATGCCAAGCCCGATCAGGTCGGTGCGCTGGTGCGCAACCACGCGCTGGCGAACGGTCTGGTGCTGCGCGCCACCGGCGACCGCATGCTCGCCTCGCCGCCTCTCGTCATCAGCCACGCCGAGGTGGACGAGATGGCGAGGATTACCAGGCTGGCGCTGGATTTGGCCTGGAAGGAGCTGAAATCCTGTTGCCGCTCAGCCCGGCTGGTTGACCCAGGCATAGCCGAAACGGTAGCTGTCGTCACCGCGCCCATAGACATAGGGCACGTCGATCACTGACGCCTGCGGTGCGGACATGCCGAGATTGGTCTGCAGCCATTTCGCCATGGCCGGTGGAAGCGCTTCGCTTCCCCCCTTCTGCGGGAGTAGCCACACCAGGAGAAGCGGTCGCCGGCCGGTAAGATTGGGGTTGAAACCGGGATAATCTATGGAGAGGACCGGCACGCCGGGAATATCCTGCCTGAGGTTTCCGGCGAGCAGGCTGTCGTCGGCAAGGATCGCCGCCGGTTCGGCTTGTCTGCGCAGGATGTCCAGCATGCCGGTATAGGGCCTGTTCAGCCGCTCGTAATGACCGGTAAAGCGCGCAGTCGCAACGCTCCCGTAAAGGGCCGCCGGCACGCCGATCATGATGACGGCGAGGACGGGCATAAAACGCCGGAACGCTCTGTCTGTCGTGACGCCTGCTGCCTCGATCTTCAGGCAGAAATAGAGCGGCAGGATGAAGAGCATCGGCACCAGCCAGCGATCCTTGATGCCGGCCGCGCCGCCGAAGACGATCAGAAGCAGAATGCCGGCGAGGAAGACGAGCAGCATCCGCTCGAGAAGCCGCGTCCATTCCGAGCCGGAGCCGAGCGCCGGACGAAGGCTCTTGCCGAAGGCGATCGCGAACACCGCCACGGTCAATGCAGCAAAGCTGATGGTGGCGAGGGCCAGCGAACCGACACCCATGGCGACCTGCGTGAGATAGCTCGCATCGCCGCTCGCGGTCATCTTCTCCAGCGTGCGTGCGGTGGCGAAATCGAGATTATCCTTCAGCCAGAAGAGATGCGGCAGGGTGATGACGAGCGCCACCACCGCCGTCAGGACCAGCCGCCAGTCGAAGATCCGCGGCCGCAGGCGCGCATCCGAAAGGGCGGCAATTAGGGCTGCTGCCGGCAGGATCGCGAAATTATATTTGGCAAGCAGGCCGAAACCGATGCCGATGCCTGCGATCAGATAGGAGGCAAGGCTCGGCTGCTTCAGGCTGCGGATGAAGCCGTAGAAGAAGATGCTGGCCGAGAAGAACACCGCAACCGTGTGCGTCAGGTCGCGCTGCATTTCGAAAGCCATCTGCGGGATCGTCAGCAGCCCGAGCGTGGCGATCGCCACCCTTGCCTTGTCACGCAGCACGAGCCGCGCGGTCAGGCCGTAGAGCAGATAGGAAATAAAGAGCAGAAGGTTCTTCACGATGGAAAGGGCGGTCAGAGAGACGCCGGCAAACTGGAAGACGGTGTATTGCAGCCAGTTGTAGAAGGGCGGCTGCGGGCCGTAGCCGGCGGCAAGCCATTGCGAGCGGAAGGCCTGTTCGGCCTCGTCGAGATCGAGCGAATGCGAGGTTGCGAGCCGCACGCCGACCTGAAGCGCGAAATAGGCGGCCAGCAGGGCGAATATCCAACTGATGTCGCGACGGCTGCTCTCGGTCATCCTATCTGGTCTCCGGTCGAACCCAGGCGTAGCCGAGCGCGAAATTGTCGCCCTGGCGGCCGAAATAATAAGGAAGCGACAGCGAGCCGATCTCCTGCAGCGCGATATCAGCCGCCGTCAGCGCCGAAGAGAACCGCTCCGGCATGACCGCATCGGCAGCCGTCGCCGTCTTCTTGCCGCGCCAGACGATCAACACCGGCCCCTTGGCCTCGGCATAGGCCGGAATGCCCGGTGCCGGAAAATCCGGGATCACCACCGGCACACCGGGAAATTGCAGCCGCATGTTTCCGCCGATATAGGTGTCGGAAGCGATCACCAGCGCCGGCTCCGCCTGTCGCGTCATCTCGCGTGAAAAACCCGCCATCGGCACATTCGGCCGGCTGTAAGTGCCTATCAGCCCGGCACCGACGACGCGGAAGCCGAGTGCGATCAGCACGCAGGCCATCAGCACCGGCAGCACTGGCTGGAAGCGGCGCAGCCCGGCGGAAAGGTCGAGCCCGGCGGCCTGCATCTTCGCCAGGAAATAGATCGGCAGCACCAGCAGGAAGGGGTCGAGCCAGCGCTCGCGAACAGTCGTCGAGCCGGTGAGCAGCACGATCAGAACGATGCCGGCAAGACTTGCGAGCATCATCCGCTCCATCATCCCAGTCCAGCGGCTGCCGGCCGAAAGCGCCCGGACAAAATCCCGGCGGAAGGTGGCGGCAAAGATTACCACCGGCAGCGCCGCAAAGGCGATGATGGCGACGAGAAAGGCGAGAAAGCCTTTGCCGATCCGCACGGCGCCGGCGGGTTCGCTGCCGGCGGCCATCTTGACCAGAGTGTCGGAGGAGGCGAATGCGAGATTGCCCTGCAGCCAGATCGCGTGCGGCAGGACGATGACCAGCGCAACAGCGATCGCGGCCAGCATGCGCCAGTCGAGCGCCCGGCGCCGCCATTCGGCATCGGGCAGGATGGCGATCAAGGCGACGACAGGCATCAGCGCGAAATTATATTTCGAGATCAGCCCGATGCCGGTCGCAAGCCCGAGCAGCAGGTAGCTCGCCATATCGGGTCGGTCGAGCGTGCGGAAGAAGCCGTAGAGAAACAGCGAACTGGCAAAGAGCAGCGCCGTCGTGTGGGTCAGATCCTGCTGGGCCATGTAGGAGACCTGGGGCAGGGTGATCAGCGCCAGCATGCCGACGGCGGCAAGCGCCTCGTCCTTCAGCGCGCGCCGCCCGGCAAGGCCATAGAAGAGATAGGATAGGAAGAGCAGGATGTTTTTCGGAACGATCAGCGCGCCGATCGACATGCCCGTCACCGAAACGACGGCATACTGCATCCAGTTGTAGAAGGGCGGCTGCGGGCCGTAGCCGGCCAGCAGGTATTGCGAGAAGAAGGATTGCTCGGCCTCGTCGAGCTCCAGCGAATGCGGAAGCGCGATGCGCAGCGCGATGTTGAGCACGAAATAGGCTGCAAGCAGCAGGCCCGCGGTTCTGATAGTCCTCGTCGCGCGCTCCAGCATCGTGCTGCCGGCTTAGGCTTGGCTTTGATCGTCGAAGATCTGCCGCACGATATAATTCGGAGAGGCATCGTCGCGGTAATAGGTGCGCGCGATCATTTCCGCCAGGATGCCGGTGGTGATCATCTGTACCGACGACAGCAGCAGTACCACGCCGACCATCAGCATCGGTCGTGTGCCGATGTCGTTGCCCAGGATGAACTTGTCGAAGCCGAGATAGAGCAGGATCAGCATGGCGAGCGCGCCGAGGCCTAGGCCGAGCGAACCGAAGAAATGCCCCGGCCGCGCCTTGTATCGCATGAAGAACATCACCGACAGCAGATCGAGGATGACGCGGAAGGTGCGCGAAATGCCGTATTTCGAAACGCCGTGCTCGCGGGCATGGTGGGTGACGGCCATCTCGCCGATGCGCGAGCTCGGGACGACACCGGCGACCCAGGCGGGGATGAAGCGGTGCATCTCGCCCATCAGCTTCACCTGCTTGATGATCGAGGCACGGTAGATCTTCAGGCTGCAGCCGTAATCATGCAGCTTGACGCCGGTGATGCGGCCGATCAGGTAGTTGGCGCACCAGGAGGGGATCTTGCGCAGGAACAGGCCGTCCTTGCGGTTCTTGCGCCAGCCGACCAAGAGGTCGAGTTCACGCCGTTCCAGCTCGGAGACCATCGAAGGAATGTCCTTCGGGTCGTTCTGCAGGTCGCCGTCCATCGTCGCGATCAGACGGCCACGGGCGGTATCGATGCCGGCCTGCATGGCGGCAGTCTGGCCGAAGTTGCGCTGCAGCTCGACGATCCTGAGCGCTAGCCCCTCGCGTCCGACATACTTGCGGGCGTTGACCAGCGTCGCATCCGTGCTGCCGTCATCGACGAGGATCAGCTCCCAGCGATGGGGGTAGCTGACCATCGCAGCCGCGACACGCTCGACGAGCGGGCCGACGCTTTGCTCTTCGTTGAAAATGGGCACGACCAGCGACAGTTCGAGCGATTGTACCGGATCATTCGTACCGCGAATGGGCTCTACGGTTGTCTGCAACTTTCATCTCCAAAAGGCCGGACGGCCGAGCAATCTTTAATGCTGCCGCCGCACTTGCGGAAGGCTACTACATGAAGTGTCCGCCGGTTGCCAGCGGGCAATGCCGGTTTCCCGCTATCGGCCGAGCTGCGGGGGCGCTATTTCGCGCCGCCTTCCACCCAGGAGTAACCAATGGAGAAGCTGCGTTTGCCGTCACCGAAGAGATAGGGCAGCGTCAGCGTCTTCAACTCTTGCAGATGAATGCCCGATCTCACGAGGTCATTGGCGAAGCCGGGAGAGATTGTTGGATCATCTGCGGTCTCGCCGCGCCAGATAACCAGCACCGGTCCCTTCGCGTCAGCATATTCGGGAACTCCGGGTCCGGGGAAGAACGGGATCACGACGGGAACGTCGGGAAATCTCAGCCGCATGTTGCCGGCCACGAACTTGGTTCCCGCCACGATGAGAACCGGCTTGCGGGTCGCGGTCAATTCAGCCACGTAGCCGGAAAAGGGTACGTTCGTTCTCGTATAAGGGCCGATATATTGAATGCCGACGATCCGGAAAAGAAGGATCGACAGGATAACGACCATAAAGACCGGCACCACGGGCCGGAAGCGGGCAAGACCGGCGGAAAGATCGAGGTCTGCGGTTTCCAGTTTCAGGAACAGGTAGATCAGCAGGACGAGCAGGCATGGGTCGAGCCAGCGCTCGTGGATATCGCTCGCGCCGGCGAAGAGGACGACGCCGACGAAGGCGAGCAGGCTGATGACCATCATCCGCTCGATCACCCGGATCATCGGGCTGGAAGAGGAGAGCGCGCGAAAGAAGTCGCGCCGGAAGGCGGCAGCAATGAGAACGATCGGCAATGCGACGAAGCCGAGGACGGCGATGACGAGAGACAGCAGTCCTTGCCCGACGCGGGGGAGGCCGGCCGGCGCCAGGTGTTCGGCAGTCATCCGCTCCAGCGTCGGCGCAGAGGCGCTGACGAGATTGTCAGGCAGCCAGAGCGCATGCGGCAGCACGATCAAAATGGCAAGGACGGCGGCCGGCAGCAAACGCCAGTCGATGAGACGGCTGCGCCATTCCCGCTCCGGCAGCACGGCGACGAGGGCGGCAAATGGCAGGATGGCGAAATTATACTTCGAGATGAGCCCGATGCCGGTGGCGATGCCGATGAGGAGATAGCTCCCGATCGTCGGCTGGCGCAGCGTGCGGAAAAAACCGAAGAGGAAGAGCGAGGTCGCAAACAGCAGGGCAACCGTATGGGTCAATTCGCGCTGCGCCATCAGGCCGACCTGCGGCAGGGTAATCAGGCTCAGCATGGCGACCGCTGCGAGCGAACGGCTCTTCAGCACCTCGCGGGCAGCAAGCCCGTAGAAGAGATAGCAGCCGAAGAGAATGATGTTCTTCGGCACCGAGAGCACCCACATCGATATGCCGGTCACCGAAACGATGGCATATTGGATCCAGTTGTAGAAGGGCGGCTGCGGGCCGTAGCCGGCAAGCAGGTATTGCGAGTAGAAGGATTGCTCCGCCTCGTCGAGATCGAGCGTATGCGGCAAGGCGATGCGAAGCGCGATGTTCAGCAGGAAATAGCCTGCGAGAAAAATGCTTGCGCTCGTAATGCTTTTGGTAATCCGCTCCAACATCGTCTCCACGTCAAGCCGGCAAGGCGCCGTCACGGAACTCGGATCGTCGGCGTGGAAGCCTGTTCGCCGCCGCCGCCATCAACTCCGCCGTTGTGCGCAACCTTCATTTCTCCTAAAAGGCCTGGCGACGGAACCGCTGCCTATGGCGACGCCAAGCGAGGAATGCCTACTACATGAAGAGTTCGATCGTTGAAAGCCGGCAATCCTGGTTTATGCGCAATCGCATGACCGTTCTGACGGTCGTCATCGTCGCAGCCTATGGCCTCTTCATCCAATGGTTCTGGGGTTGGCCTGTCATCATCAGGCAATGGGCCGATGTCGGCGCGGGTCCGGTGATCGGTGCGCTTGTGCTGCTGACGAGCACCTATTTCCTGCGCACCTGGCGCATCTATGATTATTTCCCGAACGAGACAGCTGGCCGGTTCGCGGTCCTCTTCCGCGTCACGCAGATC
The DNA here is from genome assembly GCF_025941625.1 of Rhizobium acaciae. Taxonomy (NCBI): domain Bacteria; kingdom Pseudomonadati; phylum Pseudomonadota; class Alphaproteobacteria; order Hyphomicrobiales; family Rhizobiaceae; genus Rhizobium; species Rhizobium acaciae. The sequence goes on along the minus strand of NZ_JAPCZO010000025.1, from coordinate 97,689 downwards.
CACAATCTGCTGAACATCATGCTGCCCTTCCGCGCCGGCGAGACCAGCTTTCCGCTGCTGATGCGCACCGAATTCGGCATTCCGCTGACGCGCGGAACCTCGGCGCTGTTCGTCATGCGGCTGCTCGACCTGCACGCGCTTCTGGCCGCCGCCGGCATCGGCTTTGCGATCGCTTCAGCCGATGCCGCTATTGCCTGGTCGCTCTGGACTGTCTTCCTGCTGCTGCCGGTCGCGGCCTTCGCCGCCCGCAAGCCGCTGCTGCGCCTGGCCGCCAGACTGCTGCCGAACAAGGCGCAGAAATTCGTCGCCGAGATCGAAAACGGCTTGCCGCTCGATGCCATCGCCTTTGCGCGTGCCTGGGCGATGACCATCGTCAACTGGCTGGTGAAGGTGATGGTGCTCGCATGGGCGCTCGGCCTGATGGGCGTGCTGCCGATGGCGGCAAGCTTCGGCGGCGCGCTCGGCGGCGAACTCTCCTCCGTGCTGCCGATGCATGCGCCAGGCGGCGTCGGCACTTATCCGGCCGGCATCACCGCCGGCGCCATCGCCTTGGGCGCCTCGAGCGAGCGGCTGGCCCTGGCCGCGCTGGCGCAGGCAAGCGTCAATGCCCACCTGCTGATCATCGTCTCGGCGCTGACGGGAACTGCGATCTCACTGCCGCTCGGACGCCGCGGCAAGCTCTGAAATCCGCTTTCGCAGAAACGCCTGCTCCGGCTCCTGGCGGCAGAGCGACAGCGCCGTTTGATAGGCGGCGATCGCCTCTTGCCTCCGACCGAGACGGCGCAGGAAATCGGCACGTGCCGAATGGGTAAGGTGATAGGCCTGCAGCTCCCGGCGTCCCAGAATGCTATCGACCAGTTCCAGCCCCTTTGCCGGCCCTTCCGCCATCGCAATCGCCACGGCGCGGTTGAGCTCGACGATCGGGGAGGGCTGTGCTGCCAGAAGCAGATCGTAATAAAAGGCGATCCGTCGCCAATCGGTCTCTTCGGCAGCCGGCGCCCGGGCATGTTCGGCGGCGATCGCCGCCTGCAGCGTATAGGTGCCGACCTCTCCCGCTTCCATCGCCGCGGCGAGCAGCGCCAGGCCTTCCGCAATCTTCGCATGATCCCAGAGCGAGCGGTCCTGATCGGCAAGCAGCACCAGTGATCCCTGCTCACCGCTGCGGGCGGTGCGGCGGGAATCCTGCAGCAGCATCAGCGCCAGCAGGCCGGAGACGTCGGGATGCGGCAGCAGCGCCAGAAGCAGTCGCGCCAGACGGATCGCCTCCGCGGTCAGGTCGGCGCGGACCACGTCCTCGCCCGAAGAGGCCGAATAGCCCTCGTTGAAGACGAGGTAGATGACGTGCAGCACCCGGTCGAGCCGCGGCGGCAGCGCCTCGCGGCCCGGCACCTCGTAGGGGATATTCGCCGCCCGGATCCTGCCTTTGGCGCGCACGATCCGCTGGGCCACCGTCGGCGCCGGAATGAGGAAGGCATGGGCGATCTCTTCGGTGGTCAGTCCGCAGATTTCCCTCAGCGCCATCGCCATCTGCGCATCGGCCGGGATGAGCGGATGGCAGCAGGTGAAGATCAGCCGAAGCATGTCGTCCTCGATCGGTTCCATGTCGCCGATCTCCGTTGCATCGGGCGTGTAGAGGCTGTCCTCGATATGATGCTGCGAAGCATCGAAACGTGCCCGCCGTCGCAGCGTATCGATCGCCTTGAAGCGCCCAGTGGAAACGAGCCAGGCGACTGGATTGCCAGGAATGCCGTCCGCCGGCCATGTTCGGGCGGCGGCTGCAAAGGCGTCGTGAAGCGCCTCCTCCGCCCGGTCGAAATCGCCGAGCAGACGGATCAGCGTCGCCAGCACCCGGCGCGACTGCGTTCGGTAGACTTCTTCGATGACGCTCTCCAATGAGGCACCTCAATCCGGCAGGGTCAGTATCCGCACGGGCCTCAGTTCGACCGCGCCGAAACGCGCCGACGGGATCCGCCCGGCAATCTCCCTGGCTTTCAACACATCCGGCGCCTCGATGACGTAGAAGCCGGCCAGATGCTCCTTCGTCTCGACATAGGGGCCGTCCGTGGCGGAGAGCGTGTTGTTGCGAACGCGCAGCACGGTCGCCTTGTCCGGCATCTCCAAGGCATCGGAGTGGATCATGATGCCTTCGCGGCACAGCTCCTCATCAAAAGCGAAATGCGCTTTGATAAGTTCGTCGGTTTCATCAGGCGTCAGCGTTCCGTCGGTGTCGGTGCTGTTATAAATCAGGCAAATGTAGCGCATGACTATTTCCCATCCTGGATAGCGTAAGTCGGGCGCACTTCGATCGAGCAATATTTGAGGATCGGAAAACTCGACACGATCGTCTTCGCCTCGTCGATATTCTCGGCTTCGATCAGCACAAAACCGCCGAGGTGCTCTTTGATTTCGGCAAATGGGCCATCGGTCGAAGAGACGTCGCCATTGCGCAGGCGGACCGTGATCGCTGTTGACGGGTCATGCAAAGCGAGCGCCACCAGCAGATGACCGCTCTCGCGCCAGCGATTGTCGCTGATGATGCACTCCTGGGTCAGCGCATCCCATTCGGTCTGAGGGACCAGCTTGCTTTTTTCCGTGTCGAACCAGATCTGGCATAGAAATTTCATTGGTCTCTCCTCACTTAGCTCCAAATTCGTGGATTGGCCGCACTTCGATAGCGCCGAGCTTGGCGAGCGGGATGCCCGCGGCAATGCGGATCGCTTCGTTGAGATCCTTGGCCTGGATCAGGATAAAGCCGCCGAGCGCCTCCTTCGTCTCGGCGAAGGGACCGTCCGTCACCGACGTCTCGCCATTGCGCACCCGTACGGTGACCGCCGATTTTGGTGGTTGCAACGCCTGGGCGACGATCATATGGCCGCTGTCGACGAGGTCCTTGTCATAGTTCAAGGAATTAGTATCGAGTTCGGTCTTCTCCTCTTGCGTCATGGCGTCGAGCACCCCGCCATCGAACCAGACCTGACAGAGATATTTCATCGCGGCAGCCTCCTTGCCCTGTTTCCATAAACATGGACGAACGACCTGCATGCATTTCGACAGCGCCGCGAAAAAAAATGTGCGGACGAGGTGTCGAAATCGCAAGGCAGCACTCGACAAGGCTTCATCGAAACCTGTCGAGGAGAATGGAAATGAGCATTCTTGAAATCGCTCTGGCAAGCCAGATCTGGGCACGCCGCCACGAGAAGCGTCAGTTGGTCGTACTCGACGATGCCGATGCGCTGAAGGCTCTTCTGCGCATCGCTTTCGTCGTGGTGGCCTTCACCCTGCTGATATCAGGGCTGAACCTTGCCGCCGGCAGGCCGCAGATGCTGGCCGAGGGGTCGGCGCCTATCGTGACGGGCAGATGAGGAACCGGCCTATTGGAAGGCCGTTTCGAAGAAGCTGCGCAGCTTGCGTGAATGCAGTGCCTCCTTCGGCATGGCGGCAAGCTTCTGGACGGCGCGGATGCCGATCTGCAGGTGTTGGTTGACCTGCGTGCGGTAGAAGGCCGTTGCCATGCCCGGCAGCTTCAATTCGCCGTGCAGCGGCTTGTCGGAGACGCAGAGCAGCGTGCCATAGGGCACTCGGAAGCGAAAACCGTTGGCGGCGATCGTTGCCGATTCCATGTCGAGCGCGATCGCGCGCGCCTGGGAGAGCCGCTTCACCGGCCCGCGCTGGTCGCGTAGTTCCCAGTTGCGGTTGTCGATCGTGCCGACGGTGCCGGTGCGCATGATGCGCTTCAGCTCGAAACCTTCATAGCCGGTGATTTCGGCGACGGCCGCTTCGAGCGCCACCTGCACTTCGGCCAGCGCTGGGATCGGCACCCAGACCGGCAGGTCGTCGTCGAGAACATGGTCCTCACGCATATAGGCGTGGGCGAGAACATAGTCGCCGAGCCGCTGGCTGTTGCGAAGACCGGCGCAGTGGCCGAGCATCAGCCAGGCATGCGGGCGCAGCACGGCGACATGGTCGGTGATCGTCTTGGCGTTGGAGGGGCCGACGCCGATATTGATCATGGTGATCCCGGCATGGCCCTTCTTCTTCAGATGGTAGGCCGGCATTTGCGGCAGGCGGGTGAGGGCGGAATCCGTTTCCGGCGCGTTCGAGCCGGGCAGGGTGACGACATTGCCGGGCTCGACGAAGGCGGTATAGCCGTCGCCGCCCTCCGCCATCAGCTTGCGCGCCCAGCCACAGAATTCGTCGATATAGAACTGGTAGTTGGTGAACAGCACGAAATTCTGGAAATGTTCGGCATGCGTCGCCGTATAATGCGACAGCCGGGCGAGCGAATAGTCGATGCGTTGCGCGGTAAACGGCGCAAGCGGCGAGGGCTCTCCCGGCGGCGGGATATATTCGCCGTTGGCGATCTCGTCGTCGGTGGTGTTGAGATCGGGCGTGTCGAAGATATCGCGCATCGGAACGTCGACGAAGGCGTTGGTCGATGCTTCCACATGTGCACCTTCGCCGAAGGCGAAGTGGAGCGGGATCGGCGTCGACGATTCTGAGACCACGATCGGAACATTATGGCTCTTCATCAGCAGCGCCAGCTGCTCCTTGAGGTAATGCTTGAAGAGCTTCGGCCGGGTGACGGTCGTCGTGTAGATGCCGGGTGCCGTGACATGACCGTAGGAAAGCCGCGAATCGACATGGCCGTAGCTTGTCGTCTCGATGCTGACCTGCGGATAAAATGCGCGGTAGCGCGAGGAGATCGGCGCGCCCTGCGCAAGTTCGCTGAAGCTCTCGATCAGGAACGCTGTGTTGCGCTCGTAAAGCGCTGTCAGCGTCTCGACAGCCTTGGCGGGATCATCGAAGCTCTGAGGCTGGAAAGGCGGTGGAGAGGATGTGTCGAGGGGCGACAAAAGGGAGATTCGTTTGTTCATGACGCATTATAGAGAGTTGTTCTTGACAAGCAAACGACGCGCGCCGGCGGATTCCGATTTTTTGTCCTCTTTCGCGCTTGGTGCGAATGGCTGTCGTCCAAAAGGGCGCAGCGATTTTGAGACAACGACATGCATAAATCAAAGACTTAAAGCGCATCGCGATGCGCTTTACTCACCGCACCGCAGGCGCGCAGAAGGTGCCGTTTCTCTCCAGGCAGGTATAGCTCGCCCCGAAATGCGACTGCGCGCCGCCGCCGCCATTATGCACCACGACTGCCGAAAACGTGACCGCGAAGATCGCCGCAAACAGTGTGATGATGCTAAGGCGTCTTGCCAGAATATAGTGGTTCATTGCCTTGCCCCCGATACGCAACTCTATCGTGACATGAGTTTTGCCATGCGGTGGCTGAATGAGTGCTGAGATGCCGGTTCATCCGCCGTTCAGCTTGCCGGGCCGGCTCGGCCAGGTTGCGGAGAGGATCAGGAAGGGTTCGCCGGCGGAGTTCGACGCATTCGACTTCGCCGGGTGGAGTAGCGGAGGAGGCCCCTAGGGGCTTCGAAGCATGCCGCCGCATCGTCGGCATGCTTCTGCATTTGGGACCGTTGCGCAGGTGCCCTATGGCCTCAGAGTCGCGTCCAGGTCTGCGACTTGCAGAGGATCTTCATGACGCAGCCCTGCATCCTCAGCGAGTTGCCGGAAACCTTGCCTGCGCCGCTATAGGTCTTCTCGGCGGCCGGGTCGGTGATCTCGCCGGCATAGCTGCCGCCGGTTCCCGCAAGCGTGCCGATCTTCCGGCCGGCATATTTACCGGTCTTCAGCGTCACGCAGTAACTGCCGCCGCAGGACGCGATCACCGCCGTATCACCGGCGGCAGTCTTCCAGTTGCCGACGATAGGCTCCTCGGCATGCGCGATACCCCCGATGACTGTTACGAAGCCGGCGAGAACGAAGCTGCGGATCATCTTTTCCTCCATGATGTCCTTGATCGCGGCGAAAATAACTGACGCGAACGTAAAGGTAAATAAGCCCGATTGCTATCTTGCAGATCGGATGAAAAACAGGAGAAAAAAGCCATGCGGCGAGCTTGTAAAGATATCGCCTGCTGATTTCATGATGAACGATCCCTTTATTTTCAAATCTGAATCTTTCGTAAAATTCGAGCGAAAATCCTTAATTCGCAGGGGATCTGATGTTTAACGAAAATCCAATTTTACCAAGCGTTTGCACTTTGTTTGTCTCAAATTAATCATGCATTTTAGGCGTTTTTTGAAAGCCGTTTGGCATAGTGAACCCATCAAACGAGCGGGGCAAACCCGCCGGACCGAAAGGGCCGCAAGCCGCGATAGACGGCAAGGCCTAGAGGTAAAACAGGGTCAGTCATAACAGGCTAACAGGGATAAAACCGATGGCACGCTTTGAAATGCACAATGCTGAAACGGCCACCATGGGTGGCGACAACAACAGCGCCGATGTCTTCTGCGAAATGGGTCTGATGTATGCGACCGGCCGCGGCTGCGAAGTCGATCTCGTCGCAGCCCACAAATGGCTGAACATCGCCGCAATCAAGGGCAACGACCGCGCCGCCGAGCTACGCGCCGACGTGGCCGCCGCCATGGACAAGATGCAGCTCGCAGCAGCGCTGCGCGCCGCCCGCGAGTGGATGACGGTTCACTAGAGCAATTCCAGGAAAAGTGCGAAGCGATTTTGCCGGGAATCGCGTAAAAACAAAAAGTTAGAGCGAATCTGCGTTTCCGTGAAAAGCTGAACCGCTCTAACACCGTCTCCGATCAGGTATTCGACAAGAGCAGCAATAACAACCTCAAAAAGAGGGGGCTGGCGGGGCGCTTTGGACGGGGCCGACGCCGGGAGAACGGAACCGCGACCGGATCCTCCACCGGCCGCGGTTCTTCGCTTTATCGGCTGATCTGTTTCAGGACCTGCGGCAGCGTCTCTTCGAGCAGCGCCATATCCGTCTCCGGCCCGACGCTGACACGAATGCAGCGATTGAGCGGCGCCACGCCAGGCATGCGGATGAAGACGCCGAGTTCCATCAGCCCGTCGACGATCGCCCGGGCATAAGCGCCGTCGCGGCCGGCGTCGATCGCAACGAAATTCGTCGCCGAGGGCAGCGGTTGAAGGCCGTTCGCCCGGGCGATACCGCCGATCCGCTCCCGGCCCGCATGGATTTTCCCGACCACCTCGACGAGATACGCCTGGTCCTTCAGCGCCGCGAGCGCCGCTGCCGTCGCCAGCCGGTTCATGCCGAAATGATTGCGGATCTTGTCGAAGGCCTGCGCCGTTCCTGCCGTCGAGATCGCGTAGCCGGTGCGTGAGCCGGCAAGTCCGTAAGCCTTGGAGAAGGTGCGGGTGCGGACGACGTTCGGCAGCTCGATGAGCGAGGAGATCGACGGCAGCGAACCTGCCGGCCCCGTCTCGCTATAGGCCTCGTCGAGCACCATCAGCGTCGTCTCGGGCAGCGCACGGGCGAAAGCGACAATGCTGTCGGCATCCCACCAGCTTCCCATCGGATTGTCGGGATTGGCGAAATAGACGAGCGGCGCATTCTCGCGTTTCACCGCATCGAGCAGCCCCTCGATATCCTCGCGGTCGTTTGCGTAGGGAACGGTCACCAGCCGGCCGCCGAAACCGGCGACATGGAAATTGAAGGTCGGATAGGCGCCGAGTGAGGTAACGACGGGCGCGCCCGCCTCGATCACCAGCCGGACGATCTGGCCGAGCAATTCGTCGATGCCGCTGCCGATGGCGATATTGGCAGCTGAGACGCCGAGATGGGCGGCAAGCGCTTCCCGGAGCGCGAAATTCTCCGGATCATTGTATTTCCAGATATTGCCGGCCTCCTCGCGCATCGCTGCAAACACGGAAGCGGCTGGGCCGAAGCCGTTCTCATTGGCGCCGACGCGCGCCGAAACGGTAAGTCCGCGCTGGCGCTCGATCGCCTCGGGGCCGACGAAGGGAACTGTGGAGGGCAGGGCGCTGGCAAGAGGTGTGAAGCGCGAAAAGGCGGACATGCGAAGGCAGTTTCCCGGACATATTGACAATCGGCGCAACAATAGGCCCGGGCACGGCCAACGCAAGCAAGATTATTTCCGCAACAGCAGCGCCGCGCGTGTCGTCGGCCTGTTCACGCGCGGAAGATCGGCGCGCGCCGGGCGTCGATTGCTTCCATGTTACCGATCATGAAATCGGTGCGGACGACTCGGCGCAGAACCTCGGGGTCCATGATGTTGATGAACCGCACGCCGATGCGTTCTTTATGGCGATAGACCTCGGCGCAGCCGATCCGGTAGGCGAGGCCGAGAATGTTGAGATAATAATGTTTCGGCAGACCGGCGGTGGTCGATACGATGAAGGTGGCGCCGCCTTGTGAGATATCGATGATCTCGGCGCTTCGCATCGATACGCCGGTCAGGCACGGGCGGACAGCGACGATGCGGGCGGGTCGCTTGACGTTGAACTCTTCCCAGCGCAGGTCGTAGACAGCGGATTTGACCGTGGCAAGGTGTGTAGCGCGGAGCATAGTCATTCACATTCTCCGTCAGACAGGGCACATTTGGGATCTTGATCACGAGCAAGCTGGTCTTGATCGCGAGCAAGCTGGTCTTGATCTCATTCAAGCTGGGGGTCTTGCTCCAACCAAGGTCACATGAATGTTTTGCACATTCGTCAAATATAAAATTACAATTTTAACGAGTTTAAACTTTGTTCCCAAGCGGGACGCCCTGATGTCCATTATCGGGACGCGGGCTTTCATCTCCAGGCTCGCGTTTCAGCCAAAAAATCTGACGGCCAAATATCCGCCGGCGGCAGTCAGCGCCGTCATAGCCGTGCCCCAGGCCATGTCGACCAGGCTCATGGCGAGCGGCCAGTTGCGAAGCGTGGCGAGATTGGTGATGTCATAAGTGCCATAGGCCGCCAGTCCCAGAATGGCACCGTAGAGAAACGCGGTGGCGATCGAGCCCGCCGACAGCGCCGGCAGAACGGCAAGCACAACCACCGCGGCGGCGAAGAACAGGTAGAACAGTGCGCCGACCGCCAGATTGGGCGAGGGCAGCATCAGTGCTCCCAGCTGGTCGCGATAGAAGTTGCGGGCGATGAGGCCGAGCCATATCCCGTCGCAGATGAGAAGAGTGAGAAAGGTGCCGGCATAGGCAAACAGCGCTGTCTTCATCGTCAATCTCCCGAGCTTGGCCTTTTTACGCAGCCAAGGCCGCCCGGATCGCTGCCCGTGCGATTTCGGTGCAATTTTCCCGAACTCTTTCAATGGCCGAGCGTTGTGCCTTGATCGATGAAGCACGGCGCGCTTCGAATAACGACAGCGAGGAGTTGAAGATGACCGACGTCAAAATCCCTTGGAAATCATGGGTCGTGGTCTGCAACGGAGCCAAGGCTCTGATCATGCAGAATGCCGGCGATGCCCAGCTGATGAACCTGAAGGTGCTGGAAACTCTAACGCAGCCGAATGAGCCAGACCGCGAGATCGGCGCCGACAAGCCCGGCCGCAGCCATGCCGCCGATGGCTTCAGCCGCAGTGCTGTCGAGGAGACCAACTGGCAGGATCAAGCCGAAGCCCAATTCCTGAAACAGGTCGCGGAGAGGCTGGATGAGCTGGCGCAGGAAAAGGATGTCCGCCGCATCGTCCTCGTGGCGCCGCCGAAAGCACTCGGCGCGCTCCGGCCCGCGCTCAGCGCCGATACGCAGGCAGCGATCTCCATGGAATTGGCGAAAGACTATACCAATATGCCTGTCGATGAGATCGAGCGGCATCTCGCCGCCTGAGCCGGTTAGCAACCTCGGTGTGCGCGGGTCGAACGGCCCGCGTTTTCTTATGTCGCTGCCTTATACCCGGCAAACAGGTCTTCATGATCGGCAAAGAGCGCCGCCAGGCGGTCGATGACGATCCTGACTTCCGGCCGTTGCCGCTCGTCGTCATGCGCAACGATCCACATGTCGTAGGTCAGTTCGTCGATGACAGGCCCGGCGCGGACCAGCCTGCGCTCCTGATCGCCGATGAAACAGGGGAGCACGCCGCGGCCGGCACCGCCGCGGATGAGGTAGAAGAGCATATGCGGCGTGTTCGTCCAGCTGGTGATCCAGGAGTTCGGCTGTTCGAACGTCCATTTGTCCGCCGGCGTGATGGCGGTATCTGTGCCGAGCGAGATCCAGTTGCAGTTTTTCTCGTCATAGCCGGACGCCTGATAAGCCGCATGCGCCACCTTGACCGAACGGCGGATCGCGACGTTGCCGCTCTCCGGCCGGCTGTGGCGAATGGCGATATGCGCCTCGCGATAGGTGAAATCGACGCTCGCATCGCAGGTCTTGTAGCACATGCGGAAGCTGTCCTTCGGCATCCAGACGCTGGCCAGATGGTCGGCGATGAAGCGCGAGGTCCAGCTGTCGGCGGCCGTCGAGACGATCGGCAGTGTCAGCACCTCGCCCCGCCAGTCGGAGATCGCACGCGCCGCATCCTGCATCAGCCGGACGCGATCGAGCAGCTCCTGCCCGTCCTTCGCGAGCAGATAACCGGTGGGGCCACGGCTGAACAGCGAGCGGCCGGTCACCCGTTCGAGCGCCAGCATGCGCCGGCCGATCGTCGGCGCGCTGAGCCCGGTGCGCGTCGCCGCCGCCGAAAGCCCGCCGCCGGTCGCGACATGGAAGAAAAGTTGCAGGTCGTCCCAGCTCGCATCTTTCATGGATGAAAACCCCCTTTCCCCAGCGCCTCTACATCGGAGGGGCGCGAAGGCTTAGCTCAAGTGCCTGAGCAAATAGATGGAGGATGCAGCAATGGATCTCAACTGGGTTGTTCTCTTTAGGGAAATCGAAATCGGTAATCGCCGGATCCGCCGAGGTCCCTTGGCCGATCCGCTCGCCGATCCTCTTGATCGTCCGGAATGGCGCGGATTTCTCTGGGCCGTTCCGATCATCGCGCGTCTCGCCGCAAGACGGAGCGGCGAAACAAAGGCGACGCGCCGCGATGATTTGCGGATCGGAAAAAGCCTCAGGTTTCGAAGTTCAATCGCAACACGTGGTGCAGGAATTCCGGATTGATCAGCATGTTGAAGCTGATCGTCACCAATTCGCCTTCGCGCTTCACCACGGTCGCACCGATCTCGTCATGGATGCCGAGGATTTCGAGAAAGAAATGGCTCGGCATTTCGAGGTTCGGGCTGACTTCGAGCAATGCGCCGGCAAGCGTGATCGTGCGGATCAGGCAGCGCACCTGCGTTCCGGTGCTGAGGTGATGGCCGACGAAGATGATGTTGCCGGGCCTGTCGAGAATGAATTCCCTGTAAGCACGTTCCGGCTTGGGGTGTTCTGAGTCGAGGTGCATCTGAAAGGCCCTTTTAGCCTCCGCTTGTAATACGACAGGACATTACTTGAAGAATGCTGACATTTGCTGAAGAACACCGTTAAGATTGAATGCTTATGTGAAAGCTGCGGGAAAATCGCACCGATTTCGTGCAGATTTGCCCCAAAGCTGCGCATTCCTGAGGCAGATGCGCCATTCTTGACATGTCGGCGGCGTTCGCGCATACAAAGGCCGGTTCGAGGCACCGGCCGCTCGCGGATGAAAATCCATGGTGAAGTCCTCGCGATCATGGTCACGGCCCTTTGTGCATGCTGACTGGCGGCAATGCGAGCTCCCATCCGCAGTCGAAGAGCATGCCTTGCGAAGGCTCACGCCATGACGACGACCTATCCTGCCATTGATGAATTGAAGGCCCAGGCCAAGCGCCTGCGCCAGGCAATGAACGATCGCGGCACCATGCTGACCCACAGTGCGGCCCTGGAAATGATTGCCCGCCAGCACGGCGCGCGCGATTGGAACACGCTTGCAGCCCTTGCGGCAAAGCCCAATGCTAGCCCGAAGACGCCGCTCTTCGTCGGCGCGCATATTCGCGGCCGTTATCTCAATCAGCCGTTCACCGGCGAAGTCCTGGCACTTTCGGCCCTGCCGGGCGGCGACCTCCACAGGATCACCATCCATTTCGACGAGCCGGTGGATGTCGTCACCTTCGAGAGCTTTTCCGCCTTTCGTCAGCGTGTGAACGCGCAGATCAATGCCGACGGCGTGTCCCCGAGAAAGACCTCGAACGGCGTGCCGCATCTGGTGCTCGATCTCTAGATTGTTTTTTGTCCTTTTGAGACCGTCCGGATCCGGATGATTTGGCCGGATCGGGCCCTGCCTCATATCGCACGGATTTCTCCATGACCGATCTTTCTGAAGACAATGCCTTTCTCACCGGCTGGCTACCGGCCGTCTTCATCAAAGCGGCGGCGCCGATCGTCGCGATCACCACCGTCAACGGCCTGTTCACCGTCGTCGACGCCTATTTCCTCGGCGCCTATGTCGGTCCGGACGCACTCTCTGCCGTCAGCCTGATTTTCCCCGGGCTGATGCTGCTGGTCGCCCTGCAATCGCTGGTCTCGAACGGAATGGCGAGTATTCTCGCCCGCCGGCTCGGCGCCGGCGATCGTCAAGGCGCGCGTCGGGTGTTTGCCGGCGCGCATGCGCTGGCGCTCGCCGTCACCCTCATCCTCAATCTGGTCTACTGGACCGTTGGCCGGCAGATCATCGATGCCGGTGCTGCCGGCAATGCTGCCGTGGCCGCTGGCGCCATGCTGTTCATGGGCGCGATGATCGCCTGTGCGCCGATCAGCTTCTTCCTGTCGCTGCATCTCGACGGGCTACGCTGCGAAGGCAAGATCGGTTTCATGACCTTGGTGACGCTGTCGGCCTCGCTGCTCAACATCCTCGCCAACTGGCTGTTCATGGCGGTGATGCATTGGGGCGTGCTCGGTTCGGCAGTCGGCTCCATCGCATCGCAATTCGTCTGTCTCTCAGCCGTGCTCGCCTATCGCTGGCGCCGGCCTGCGGCACTGAGTCCTTCCCGAGGGTTGGCTCTTGCCGAATGGCGCGGCATCATCGCCTTCGGCGCGCCGATGAGCCTCGGTTTCATCGGCATATCGCTGGCCTCGGCCGCCATTCTGCTCAATGTCTCGCTCTGGAGCACGCATGACTACGTCGCGACTGTTGCCGCCTACGGCATCATCACCCGGATCATGACTTTCACCTATCTGCCGCTGCTTGGCCTCAGCATCGCGCTGCAGACGATCGTCGGCAACAATCACGGTGCCGGCCTCGGGCTCCGCGTCGGCCGCAGCCTGCAGATCGCCATGCTCGCAGCACTCGTTTATTGCACCCTGGTGGAGATCACCGTCGAATTGCTGGCCGGCCGGATCGGCGCCGTCTTCGTCGCCGATCCGGCGATCATTGCCGAGGTCAGGCGAATTCTGCCCTGGACGATCGGCGCCTATTTTCTCTTCGGGCAGATGCTGATCCTGTCGTCCTATTTCCAGTCGATCGGCGATGCCTCGCGCGCAGCGATCTTCGGCCTGTCGCGGCCCTATCTGCTCACCTTGCCGCTCACCTTCCTGCTGCCCTTCGTCTTCGGCGAGCAGGGGATCTGGATGGTGCCGGTGTTTGCCGAGGCAGGCATGTTCATCCTTGCCTTCCTCGTGCTGTCGCAGAACGCCAAACGCCGCGGCTGGCGCTACGGGCTTCTGCCCGTCTAAAGCAATTCCAGCAAAAGTGCGCAGCGGTTTTGCGTCCGGAATTGCGCAAAACAAAAATATAGACGGAAGAGCCGCGCTAGGGAGCGCGGCTTTTGCCTGGAACCGTCATTCCTTGCCTGCCGAAGCGGCCGATGTTGCGGCTTCTGCCTCGTTCAAAGCCTCGGCGCATTCCTGGCAGCAGACCTCGACGGCCTTGCCGCCGAGCTTGACGGTGATGGTCTCCGCGCCGAGTTCGCAGTCGCAGGCAGCACATGTGGTCTTCTTCATCTGATGATCCTCCAGTTGATCGCCCCAGGATCGGGACAGGCTCATAAGATCATCGAAGAGGGCATCGGCGCTGTCGAAATCTTTAGCGATCGACCTGGGCTCTTACTTCCGCCGCAGCTGTGCCGAGCGCTGGAATTCGGCCGGAGTCTGGCCGAAGGACTGCTTGAAGGAAGCGCTGAAATGGCTGTGGCTGGAAAAGCCGAGATCGAGACCGAGCGCGGTCAGATCCTCATACTGGCCGAGCAGATCGAGCGCGCGGGCAAGCCGCAGCCGCAGCTGGTAGCGGTAAAGTGGCGTCGCCTCGACCTGCTGGAAGACCTGGGTGAGATAAACGGGCGAGACGCCCACTTCGGTGGCGATTTCCGAAAGTGTCCAGCGCCGCGCGAGATCGGAGGAAAGCACCAGCTTTGCCCGGTCGACGAGTTTCTGCCGGCCGGCGCTGGCGCCCGCCGCATGCGATGTGCGCTCGCCGAGTGAGCGGCGCACCAGAGTCAGCGCCAATATTTCCGCTTCCAGCGTTTCGGCGACGTTGCGGCTGAGACCATGACGCAGGAGCGCAACCAGCGCCTGTGCGCGCGGATCGATCCGCCGGCGCTGGCGGCGGAAGGAAAAGGGCGGGCCGGGCTGCGCCTGCTCCTTCGGTGTAAGCTCTTCAAGTATGGATTCGTCGATCGCCAAATCGATGCAGGCGTCGCCACCCTCGATAGGGTGGCTGATCCGATATCCCTGGCCGGCATTGAAGAACAAGACCTGATTGGCTTCGGCCACCGTATCATTGCGGCCGACATGCCGCATGAAGACGCCGCGATAGGGATAGACGAGGCTCGTCCTGTGGGCGCATTCCTCGTCGCTCTTATGACGGCACTCGCCATTGCAGACGATGTCACGAATAGTGACCATCTTCGTTTTCAGAAGCGGTGCCGTTGAGAACATTGCATATTCCGTATCAGACAGGCCAGAACCGACCGTACTTATAACAGCACTTTAGTAACGGCTGTAGACGTGAACATCGCTTTCCGTCTGCCCCCTGGAAAGGCCGACATCCTTCAGCTGTTCGTCGGAAAGCTCCATCAACGCATTCAGGTTGCGTCGTTCGTTTATTTTGCGCGCCAGCCAGCGCGCTGCCCTGATTGCGGCAAGGAACAGGTCGGGTCGCATAAGACGCGACGAGCGAATATTTCGCGCCGGTATCGTGAAATTCGGGCTCTGCATGGTGATCCTCCATCCGTGTTTGGATGGAGGCAGTGAACCATCAGCGGCAGTTTCGCGCTGTCAGATTATTTAGCGATCTGAGGAAGCCTTCAGGCCTTCATCAGCCACTCATGCTCGACGGCATTGTGGAATTTCCAGATCCGCTGCGGTCCGGCCATGACGTTGAGGTAATAGAGGTCGTAGCCATGGCAGGCGGCACAGGGGTGATAGCCCTTCGGCACCAGCGTCACATCGCCGTCCTCGAGCGCCATTGCCTCGTCAAGCGAGCGATCGTCGGTGTAGACGCGCTGAAAAGCGAAGCCCTGCGGCGGGTTGAGGCGATGGTAATAGGTCTCTTCCAGGAAGCTCTCGTTCGGCAGATCGTCCTGGTCGTGCTTGTGCGGCGGATAAGAGGAGGTGTGTCCACCAGGCGTGATCACCTCGACGACCAGCAGCGAATGCGCCGAGCTGTCATCTTCCGGCATGATATTGTTGACATAGCGCACATTCGTGCCCTTGCCGCGCGTTACCTGCGGGTGCGTGCCGGGCGGGATTTCCTTCGCCTGATAGGTGCCGCCGCCGGGTGCCGAGCAGACCGCGAGCTCCAGATCGGTCTCCGCCGTCACCGACCATGTCGATTCCATCGGGATGTAGAGCGCATGCGGGGCGCCTTCGAACGGGTTCATCCGGCCGCCGAGCGTGCCGAAATCCTTGGTGCCGGCAGACGCCTTGCCCTTGCCGGTCACCCAGACCAGGCAGACTTCGCGATCGCCCGTCTCTCCCGAGACGGTTTCGCCCGACTTCATCCGATGCAGATCGAAGCCGACATAGGTCCAGCCGGCGTTTTCCGGGGTGACATGGGTGACGCGGCCATGCGTGCCTGATGGTTTCACCTTGAGATTTGGCATTGGTGTTTTCCTCGTAAGTTGGAAAATTCCCCTCCCCAACCCCTCCCCACAAGGGGGAGGGGCTAACCTGCCGTGCTGTCTCGCCCATATTACGGCCTTCCTTTTCGCAAGGTGGCCGTTGTCTGGTGTGGGCGGTGCCTCAAGTTAAGTCTCTCCCCCTTGTGGGGAGGGGTTGGGGAGGGGTCTTTTGCTCCCGCTATCCCTTAGGAAAGCCTTCCGTTTCCACGGTATAGCCCGCAGCCGTCATGACGCGCATCAATTCGGCGTGGCCGATCGCGGCCATTTTCTGCGGCGGTGCTTTGCGAGGATCCTGTTCGGCCTCGACGACGAACCAGCCTTCATAGCCATGATCGGCCAGCCGCTGGACGATTGCGCCGAAATCGAGCGAGCCGTCGCCCGGTACCGTGAAGGCGCCAAGCGCCACCGCATCGAGGAAGGACTGACGGCTGCGGTCCAACCCATCCACCACAGGCTTGCGGATATCCTTGACGTGAACATGGTTGATACGGGCGTGGTGGTTCTCGATGGCGCGCAACACGTCGCCGCCGGCAAAGGCCAAATGCCCGGCATCGAGCAGCAGAGGGATGCCTTCGCCCGAATGGCGCATGAAGGCGTCGAGTTCCTGCTCGGTTTCGACGACGGCCGCCATGTGGTGATGATAGGAAAGCGGCATGCCCTGCTCGGCGCACCATTCCCCGAATTCCGTGACGCGACGCGCATAGGCCTTCATCTCGTCATCGGAGAGGCGCGGCTTGGTCGCGAGCGGCTTGGAGCGGTCGCCCTGGATGGAGCGACCGACTTCGCCATAAACGATGCAAGGTGCATTGACCGCCTTGAACAGCGCGATCATCGGCGCGATGCGGTCCTTGTTGGCGGCAAGCTCCTCATTGACCAGCGTGCCGGAGAACCAGCCACCGCACAGCGTCACGTCGGCGGCGCGCAGGATGGGCAGCATCTCCTCGGGATTGCTGGGGAAACGGCGGCCTTGCTCCATGCCGGTAAAGCCAGCACTTCGGGACTGCCGCAGGCATTCCTCGAGAGACACGTCGTCGCTGAGTTCAGGAAGGTCGTCGTTCCACCAAGCGATGGGCGACATGCCGAGTTTGGCCTTCATCAACATTCTCCTTAAAAGCATTGCGGAGGAGCGGTGCCGCTCCTCCAGAAAAATGACAGCAATCGATCAGCCGACGCGCTGGGCAGCACGTGCTTTGACATAGGCCTCACGCGCCCTGTTGACCTCCCTGCGCGAGCTGACCTCAGGCACCGCGACATCCCACCAGTGGCCGCCGGCTTCTGTGGTGATCAGCGGATCGGTGTCGATGACGAAGACCGACGTGCGGTCGTTCTTCCTGGAATCGGCGAGCGCCTGTTCCAGCTCGGCGATCGAGGCGACCTTGACGGCGATGGCGCCCATGCTTTCGGCATGCGCGCGGAAATCGATCTCCGGCATCACCTCGTGATAGGAGTCCTTCAGCAGATTGTTGAAGTTCGCGCCGCCGGTTCCCATCTGCAATCGGTTGATGCAGCCGTAACCGCGGTTGTCGAGCACGACGATATTGAGCTTGAGGCCGAGCATGACCGAGGTCGCAAGCTCGGAATTCATCATCATGTAGGAACCGTCGCCGACCATGACGACGACATCCCGTTCGGGACGCGCCATCTTGGCGCCGAGCCCGCCGGCGATCTCGTAGCCCATGCAGGAAAAACCGTATTCCATGTGATAGCTGCCCGGCGCCATCGCCGGCCAGAGCTTGTGCAATTCGCCGGGAAGGCCGCCCGCAGCGCAAAGCACCGTCGTATTCTCGCCGCCGATCGTGCGCGCCACCGCGCCGATCACCTGCGCATCGGAGGGCAGGGCGGCATTGGTCGTCGCCATCGCCCTGGCCGCAGCCTCCATCCAGATCTTTTTCTCTGCAGATGCCTTTTCGGCGAGTGCCGCCGGCGCCTTCCAGCCCGAAAGCCCTGCCGAAAGCGCCTTCAGCCCTTCGCGGGCGTCAGTCACCAGCGGATGGCTGTCGTGCTTCACCGCGTCATAGGCGGCGATATTGAGGCCGATCATCTTCAGGCTGTCGTTCTTGAACAGCGCCCAGGAGCCGGTGGTGAAATCCTGGCAGCGCGTGCCGACGGCGATGACGAGGTCCGTCTCTTCGGCGATCGCATTCGCGGCCGACGTGCCGGTGACGCCGACCGAACCAAGCGCCAGCGGATGGGTTTCGTTGATCGACGATTTGCCGGCCTGGCTGACGACGACGGGAATGCCGTGGGCCTCGGCAAAGGCGGCAAGTTCCTTCGTCGCCTGCGAATAAAGCACACCGCCGCCGGCAACGATCACCGGCTTCTGCGATGCCTTGATCAGCGCGATGGCATTGGCGAGCTCATCTGCATCCGGCTGCGGCCGGCGGGTCGTCCAGACTTTTTCCTCGAACAGGCTTTCCGGATAATCATAGGCTTCGGCCTGAACGTCCTGGCAGAGCGACAATGTCACCGGGCCGCAATCGAGCGGATCGGTCAGGACCTGCATGGCGCGCTTCAGCGCCGTGATGATCTGCTCGGGCCGGGTGATGCGGTCGAAATAGCGCGAAACCGAACGGAAGGCATCATTGGCGGAAACCGTGCCGTCGCCGAAATCCTCGATCTGCTGCAGCACCGGATCCGGCGCGCGGTTGGCGAAGACGTCGCCCGGCAGGAAGAGAACGGGGATACGATTGACATGTGCCACGCCGGCGGCCGTCACCATGTTCAGCGCGCCCGGACCGATCGAACTCGTGCAGGCCATGAAGCGCGTGCGGAAATTCGCCTTGGCATAGGCGATCGCGGCATGCGCCATGCCCTGTTCGTTGTGGGCGCGATAGGTCGTCAATTCCTCGCGCACCTGATAGAGCGCCTCGCCGATACCGGCGACGTTGCCGTGACCGAAGATCGCCCAGACGCCGCCGAAGATCGGCACTTTCTTGCCGTCGACGATCGTCATCTGTACTTTCAGGAAATGCGCGACGGCCTGCGCCATCGTCAACCGTATCGTCTTGCCCATCGGGTCCTCCCGCAATCTTTCTTTTCGCGTTTTCCCCTCCCCAACCCCTCCCCACAAGAGGGAGGGCTGACCTGCCGGGCTCTCTACATTCTCGCCGCAATGTCTCCTCCAAAGGGAAGCTTGCTGATGGCGTGAGGCGATGCTCCGGGTTAAGTCCCTCCCCCTTGTGGGGAGGGGTTGGGGAGGGGTCTTAATTATAAGTCTACTGATGCCCGCGCGTCTTCAGCCACGCCTCTGTCAGGTGCCGGAAGCGACCGGCCATATCGGCGATCGCTTCCTCATCATCCATTTCGCCTGAAAGCCAGGCGCGCGCCGGATCGGCAAAGATCGTCCGGCCGACGGCGAAACCCTTCACGGAGGGAGCCGCCAGCGTCGCCTCGAAGCAGGAGATCAGCTCGTCGGCAGGGGCCTCGAGCCCCAGGAGCACGATACCGCGGCACCATGGATCATTTTTGGCGATCACCGCATCGATCTTTTTCCAGGCTTCACGGGATGCCTGCGGCTCCAGCTTCCACCAGTCCGGCTTGATGCCGAGCGCATAGAGCTCCTCCAGCGCGGTCGCGATGGTATCGTCGGTCAGCCGCCCGTTCTTGCCGGCGATGATCTCCACCAGCAGCTCGCGGCCGACCTTGCGGGCGGCCTCGAACAGCGTCCGCAGCTTCTCCTGCTGCTCCGTCTTCAATTCAGCCGGATCATCAGGATGATAGAAGCACAGGCACTTGATGCAATGACCGAGCGGCCATTCGACGAGCTGCGAGCCGATATCCTGGCTGAATTCGAAGCGCAGCGGCTTTGAGCCCGGCAATTCCACCGGCCGCCCGATCCAGGAGAAATTCTTCGTCGCCGCATCGAAGAAGGCGTCGCGGCCGAAGCGTTCGTCGATCAGCATGCCGTAGCCGTCGCGGCCGTTCGAAACCCGCGCCGCTGCCGCCACTGCCAGCCGCTTGAAGGCGACGATCTTCTCATGGCCGACGCCGAGCTCATCGGCGACGCTGACGAGTTGCGAACGGTGGTCGATCGCCAGTGCCATCAAAAGCGGGATTTCGCCGCGTCGGGTCGATGCCCAGTGGATATGGTTGAGCGCCTCGTCCTTGCGCAGCGCCCGATGTTTGCTGCCGGTCGTCAGGAAGAAGTCGAGTTCCGCCCAGGTCGGATATTCCGGCGAGCAGAGCAGGCGGGAGACTGCGAAGGCGCCGCAGGCATTGGCCCAGGTGGCGCAGGTCTTCAGCGGCTCGTCGCGCAGGAATCCGCGCAGGAAGCCGGACATGAAGGCATCGCCGGCGCCGAGCACGTTGAAGACTTCGATCGGGAAACCCTGGCCGATGATGCCGGCTTCGAGATCGTCGGCGATCGGCCCGTCATAGACGATGCAGCCCATGGCGCCGCGCTTCAAGACGATCGTCGCCGGTGACAGGCGGCGGATCTCCTTCAGCGCGCCAAGCACATCGTCGGCGCCGGAAGCGATCAGGATTTCTTCTTCGGTGCCGACGATGAGATCGCAGTCGGGCAGCGTCTCCTTCATCTTCGAGGAGACCCGGTCGGATTTCACGTAGCGCTCGAAGCCTTCCGCATGGCCGGCAAGGCCCCAGAGGTTCGGCCGGTAATCAATGTCGAAGATCACCTTGCGGCCGTTCGCCTTGGCGATACGGATAGCCTTGCGTTGAGCGGCTTCGGTATTCGGCCGTGAGAAATGCGTGCCGGAAACGAGAACGGCGCGCGACGATCTGATGAAATCCTCGTCGATATCACCTTCATCGAGCGCCATGTCGGCGCAGTCCGAGCGATAGAAGATCATCGGCGACACGCCCTCGGCCTCGACCGCCAGCAGCACCAGCGCTGTCAGTCGCTCCTTGTCGGTGACGATGCCGTCGGTCGCGACACCTTCGCGCGCCGACTGCTCGCGGATGAAGCGTCCCATCTGCTCGTCGCCGACGCGGGTGATGAGGCCGGATTTGAGGCCGAGCCGCGCCGTGCCGATGGCGATATTGGCCGGGCAGCCACCGACGGACTTGGCGAAGGAGCCGATATCCTCCAGCCGCGAACCGATCTGCTGGCCGTAAAGATCGACCGAGGAACGGCCGATGGTGATCACATCAAGCGCCGGCTCCGGCTGTGAACCCGGATTCGATTGTACCATGATGTCCTCCCGCTAGATTTTGCGCGGCTTCCAGTGCCTGCGAATTTTCAATAATGAAACATCGGTTCCGACATTTTGTCAATTCGGAATGTTTATTCCATTTTGCCTTTTGCAGCTTTTGACTGCTGACCCTTGCGCCGTCGTTCAGCGATTGCAACCGGCAATGCCATAGTGAGCGCCATCGAGGCCGAAAGCGAGCGGAAGCCGGCGAAATCGGCCTCCGCCACCTCGAACCAGTGCGTGGCGCAGGCGGCAAGCGGCGAGAAGGCCGAATCGGTGATCGCAATGACGGGGACGCCGCGATCGGCAAGCTCCTGGCTCTGGCTGAGGCTGTCGGCTGCATAGGGCGAGAAGCTCGCCGCGATCGCTGCATCCTTCGGTGTTGCGAATTGCACCATTTCAGGGTCGACGCCGTTCGGCGAGGCGACGATCTGGTGGCGGATGTTGAGCTTGGAAAAAGCGTAGGTCATGTGCGCCGTCAGCGGGTAGGAGCGCCGTTTGGCGATCAGGTAGATCGTCTCGGCGTCGGCAAGGATATTCACCGCTTTGGTGAAGGTATCGCTCTGCACCGTCGCCGCCAGCCGGTTCACCGACTGGTTTGCTGCGGCAATGAAGCCGGAGAGCAGATTGGCGTCCTCATCGTCGCCGCTCGATTGTTCCAGCGTGACGAGGCGCTCTTCGTAGCTCAGCGTCCGGTCCCGCAATCTTTCGCGAAAGATGCTCTGCAGGTCGGAAAAGCCTCCGTAACCCAGATGATGCGCCAGGCGCACCAGCGTCGACGGCTGGACGTCGGAGGCGGCCGCGATGCTCGCGGTCGTGCCGAAGGCGATCTCGTCGGGATTGCCGAGCGCGAAGGCGGCGACCTGCGCCAGCCGCTTCGGCATGCTCGCCTTGCGCTCGATGATTGTGCTGCGCAGGCTTTCGAAATCGCGCGGCACACGCGCGTGCCTCTGGGGATCGTTATCCATGCTTGTGGCTCACGGGATGAAACAAATATTCCATATTATCGAACATAAACGATTTCAAACGACACCGCTAATTGTTTTTAATCCCCTGTAATTGAAGGGTTTTGGACAGTCTGTTCGGGAAATAGGCAGAAATGCCTGCGACCAGGTCCCTTGTCAAAATGATCCAAATATTCCAAAAATCCGCGCGCAGCTCTGGAGGAGACGGAAATGAGGCCACTTGGCATCGGTTTGATCGGTACCGGTTATATGGGCAAGTGCCATGCATTGGCGTGGAATGCGGTGAAGACGGTGTTCGGCGATGTCGAGCGTCCGCGTCTCGTGCATCTGGCCGAAGCCAATGCTGGGCTTGCTGATGCTCGTGCCGGTGAATTCGGTTTCGAGAAGGCAACGGCCGACTGGCGAGCGCTGATTGCCGACCCCGAGGTCGACGTCGTCTCCGTCACCACGCCCAATCAGTTCCACGCCGAGATGGCGATTGCAGCCCTTGCGGCTGGCAAGCATGTCTGGTGCGAAAAGCCGATGGCGCCGGCCTATGCCGATGCCGAGCGCATGCTGGAAACGGCGAAGAAATCAGGCAGGGTTGCCGCCCTTGGTTATAATTACATCCAGAATCCTGTGATGCGGCACATCAGGACGCTGATTGGCGAGGGCGCCATTGGCACAGTCAATCATATCCGCGTCGAGATGGACGAGGATTTCATGGCCGATCCCGATGTCTTCTTTTATTGGAAGAGCGAGCTTTCCGCCGGCTACGGCGCGCTCGACGATTTTGCCGTGCACCCGCTGTCGCTGCTCTGGTATCTTTTCGGTCACGTCGAGGCCGTCATAACGGATATGGTCAAACCCTATGCCGACCGCCCGCTGAGCGAGGGCGGTCGCCGTGCCGTCGAAAACCACGATGGCGCCAACGTGCTGATGCGGCTTGGCGGCGGCATCTCCGCCGTGTTGATGGCGAATCGCGCCGCCTGGGGTCGCAAGGGCCGCATCGCCCTGGAGATTTACGGCTCGAAAGGCTCGATCGTTTACGATCAGGAGCGCATGAACGAATTCGAACTCTATCAGGCCGACGGTCGTGGCTCCGAACAGGGTTTCCGCAAGATACTGGCGGCACCCGCTCATCAGCCTTATGATCGGTTTATCCCGGCACCAGGCCACGGCCTCGGCTTCAACGATCTGAAGATCATCGAATGCCGTGAACTGATCCGGGCAATATCAGGCGAACCGTCGTCGATCGTGACATTCGAAGACGGTCTCAGGATAGAAAAGTCGGTGCATGCCATGGCACAGTCCTTCCACGAGCGTCGCTGGATCGAGATCGGCTAAATGTAAGAGGCCGCTTTCCGTTGACGGGGCGTGGGGCAGGGAATAGGCCTTGGCGTGGTTGTCGGGCGCAGCTTCAGGAGTGAGATCGTGACGGATAGATTGGTGATCATCGGCGCGGGACAGGCCGGTTTCGCATTGGCAGCCAAGCTGCGTGCGTTGAAGGATACGCGCCCGATCACCCTCATCGGCGCAGAGGACGTCGCCCCCTATCAGCGCCCGCCGTTGTCGAAGAAATACCTGCTTGGCGAAATGGCCTTCGACCGCCTGCTATTCCGCGCCGAGCACTGGTATGCGGACAATGACGTCGACCTTCGCCTTTCGACCTGGGCCGAGCAGATCAAGCCGGACAGCAAGCAGGTTCTGCTGCAGGACGGCTCCGTTCTTGATTACGGCACGCTGGCGCTCGCCACCGGCTCGACGCCGCGCCGGCTGCCGGCCGCAATCGGCGGCGATCTGGAAGGCGTCTATGTCGCCCGCGACAAGCGCGATGCCGATCTGCTTGCTGACGAGATGCGCCCCGGTCGCCGCGTCCTCATTATCGGTGGCGGTTATATCGGTCTCGAGGCGGCGGCCGTTGCCCGCCATCGCGGGCTGGAAGTCACCGTCATTGAGATGGCCGACCGCATCCTGCAGCGCGTCGCGGCGAAGGAGACCGCCGACATCATGCGCGTGATCCACGAGGCCCATGACGTGGTGATCCGCGAGAAGACAGGGCTCAAGCACCTGATCGGCAAGGATGGCCGCGTCACCGGCGCCGCACTTTCCGACGGATCGGTCATCGACATCGATTTCGCCGTCGTCGGCATCGGCGTCGCCCCGAACGATCAGCTTGCCAAGGAAGCCGGCCTCGAAGTCGCCAACGGCATTGTCGTCGACGAATTCGCCCGCACCTCCGATCCGGCAATCTTTGCGGCTGGCGATTGCGCCGCACTTCCCTGGCAGGGTGGACGCATCAGGCTCGAATCGGTGCAGAACGCCGTCGACCAGGCCGAAGCGGCGGCAGCCGTCATCGCCGGCGGCAGCGAGCCCTATGATCCGAAGCCGTGGTTCTGGTCCGACCAGTATGACGTCAAGTTGCAGATCGCCGGCTTCAATCTTGGTTATGACGAGACGCTGCTGCGCGCCGGCGCCCGCGAAGGCGCCCATTCGGTTTGGTACTTCAGGGAAGGCCGGCTGATTGCCGTCGATGCGATCAACGACGCAAAGGCCTATGTGACCGGCAAAAAACTGCTGGAATCCGGGACCAATCCCGATAAATCGATTCTCGCCGACCCTTCTGCCGACCTCAAGAGCCTGCTCGGCTGAGCTCGGCTTCTTCATCGACGAGAACGAAGCGCGATCAAATTCCGCGGATTGCGGCAGGAAATGCTGTCGGTTTGCGTAACCAGCCGAATTGCAGCTCGCTGCATTTCTTCTGGTGAAAACTCAAAAAACCCTTGCATTCACAGACCGGTCGCCATAGTTAGGCCGCACCGGAGAGGTGGCCGAGTGGTCGAAGGCGCTCCCCTGCTAAGGGAGTATACGTCAAAAGCGTATCGTGGGTTCGAATCCCATCTTCTCCGCCATTCCTTCTTTTATTGCATTTGTACCAGTTATAACAAACACTTGGGTGGGGCGGTGGTAATTGTTTGTGCCAAGCATTTGTGCCAATTTCCCTGTGCCATTTCATTGGCGCTGGCAGGCATCGATTCCGTCTCATCCTGGGCTTCTTGAGCCAATCCGTCGTCCACAGACAGCTGTGGTTGGGCATTCAGATGATTCCAGTTGATCATCAGAATCATTAAGGAAAAGATCAAGCAACTGTCTGGCGCAAGAAGTGATTATGAAAGCAGATCCCGCCAATGACTCGGTCGATGGAGATCTTACGATGCGCGAGCTGGATAAGATTTTTACTCAACATGATCGCTATAATATGTTTTACCTCCCATATCCTCACCCGCTTATGAACGACTTGTATCTTTCGCACAGCGGGGACAATGAGCGAGGCTACACGAAGACCAAACAGCTCCTGCGACGTCGGTCGGGCACACAAGGTTGGAATCAAGTTCTTTGGAGTGTCGGTCTCAGTTGGGAAAATACTCAAGATGAAGATTATGACTTCGTCTCAATGGAAGTGCCCGACACGTCGACGGCTTACAAGAGGGGAAGACGATTCCCCGCCAAAGAAATTAGGTTCAAGCTTGTCGGATCCTGGGCCTCGGACGGACAGGAACCAGAGCGGGCGGCCGGCGAACTGGCCGTGTTGAGAGCGCTCTATCGTGTGCTTGATGAGTCGTCCGCCTCTCTCGAAAGTTGGTCAAGTTCACCCTATGATATGCTCGTACACTGCTTTCGTTGTCGTCATGAAAATGTCATCGAGCGGTCTATGCTGCGACGCTTCATGCAGCAAGGGCTGCTACTAGATGCGGTGATGAATCGCTTAACCTGTCAGAAATGTGGTCAACGAAAAACAAGGTCCATTCCAGTTCCCACAAGGGCATAGCGCAAGTCATGCGATCAATCGCCAACGATCTTCGCTTCCGGGCCGTGGTCTTATAGGCCGTCGTAGGCTGCAAAGTGACGCCAACGATCCATCACCACAGGGTCAGCGAAACACGCGTTCATGATGGCTTGACCCCTCGCACAGTTGTTGTCGTGGGCTGCGGGCTGCACCCTACGATCTCTGGTCTGCTCTTTGTGGTGGTGGTCCTTCTACAAAGAAAGAAGGCCCGGATTGCTCCGCGCCCTGTTTAGATTGCTGGTGGTGGTCGGGAATAAATTGAGGCGAAAGCCTGGTATGCGCTGCTCAGCAGGGGATTGAGGGTGCCCGTGTCGTCCCCGAGCGGCTAATTAGCCACTTTCAGTATAAGTCTTTGAAATACAACGAAGTGGCTTCAGAAATCAGAGCATACCTCGGGCCAGTCCCGTTTTCCAGTGACAAGCTCGGACACCTCGGTAACGACTGCGGCTGCATCGGTCAGGACGGTCAGGGCCTTCTGGTTGTCTTTCATCGCCCGCATGCAGGCCATGTAGGCGCTCATCGCAGCACGTGCACCATTAGCGTATTCCTCGTCCATGTCGGGCAGCCCCACGCCCTCTGCATCGGCATTGCCGTGTTCGAGGCCGCTACCGTTCATCGCCCGATAGATTGCTGGAAAGTCCGACAGCATCCATTTCGGAAGTTGGTGTCTGGACACAATACCGTTCAGGTCCTTCTCCATTTCCCGGGCAGACTTCACCGCGTTGCCTCTCCCTGTGCGGTGCTTGCCTGCCCTGATGTAGGCTCTAAAGACGTTACGTTTATCAACACGCGATAACGGCAGGCCGTGTCGCCTATTCGCCTCTGCGGACAACCATGGTATTTCCTCAGGCCCCGCTGGTGCGACGATAACCGCTTGGATTTCACGAAGGCTATTGCGTTGGGCGGCATGGACACGGTGCCAACCATCCACCAGTATGAAGCCCTTGGCCTTGTCGGCGGCATCAACACTCGCGACTTTGATCGGGACAAACTTCTCCCCGCCACGCATCAGTTCGGCATAGTGCCGGACGGTCTTGAAGCACATCTGCTCCCGAATTTGGTTGTCTGGTAGTAGCACCAACGCATCCAGAGAGACCGTGATCACCTCCTCGGTCACTGAGGGATTCTCGCTTCATCAACCGTCGGCATCGCGTCCGGTCCGTCTCTGCGGTCATCTTTGTGGGCTGCGGCACGTGCGGATGCCATGATATCACGCTGAAGCTTCCGCCGTTTCTTTAGCGCCTTGGTGGTGTTTCGTGGTCTGTAAGTGTTCATATGTCCTCATTGGTTGTCGATGGTTTCGGAGGTGGTCAGTGATCTATGCTCAAGGTGGGCGGATACCGATTCCGAGACACACGGTTCGGAATACTTGAGCGCAGCGGCCTCTGATGCTCGCTGATTCAGTGCATGGAACTGCACAAGGTGCACCTCCAGCCGGTCCAATCCGTGAGGATCAGATCAGACCAGCGAGATGCTGCTTCTACAGTTCTTAGTGCGGTGCATGCCAGGGGGTGGGCTATTCGACCATGGGCATGCCAGGGGAAGGGGTATTCGGCTGTTGCCTACTAGACGACAGGTTATTCGACTTCATCGCGCCGGAGGGCCTGAATCGCCTTCACCATGCTAGGGGACCACTCATTCATCCGTGGACGTGCCAGTGGAAGGGGTATTCGGCTTGCCTACTAGTCGGCAACCTATTCGACCGCGATGTGCCAGGGGAGGCCCTATTCATCCGTGGACGTGCCAGGGGTCACCATATTCCGGCGAGACGCCATTCACCCATTGATCCGCAGGAAAGTTTGCTCAATATGCTCGGTTGATGGCATGACAAATGCGCAACCAAAAGGGGCAGGGGATGGATGAGAATCGGTTCGCGAAGCTAGAAGCAGGGATGCGCCGCGCAGAGAGGAAGGCCCGACCAATGAGTGAGAAGGTAGATGAAGTGAAGGGGTGGCTCGGGGCCGCGTTTATCGCGTTCGTCACGTTCTGTTTCATCTTCGGGCCACTCGTGGGGCCCCGGGCTCCGTAAGGCTGCTTGGCGATACCGTCGTGGGGCAACGGTCGCGGTGGTAAATGCTAGGGGGCACCTATCGTGCTAGTGGACCACCTAACCGACCTCATGGTGCTGGTGCGTCGGTTGGGTGTCGGGTTGATTGATTGGGAGTGTGGCAATGAGGGGTGCAGACGACCAAGTTGTTTTTGACGCGTTGGTTGCCGCGTATCCCGAAGCTAGGGACGACGGCAATTTGTTCTCCAGAGTGGCGGCCGATGATGAGAGCACTGTTTGGGGAAAACTTCGAATGTCTCTGCAGGCACACAAGGTGTTTGGTAAGGGACGACACGTGTTCGCAGGAGCGCATCAGCTTCAGCTGCATCCAGTGTTGGTCTCGGAACACTTAGGCCGTCCGCTTAAGCGACGCGGACCAGAGGACACACTGAGATGGCTTCACGAAATCTATTCAGTAGAAGAGATTGTGTCGCGCCGATGTGCGGAATTGCTGGGTGTCAAACTCGACCATGAGATGAAGTTTTCGAATGGAGTTCGGATTGTTCCGTTCGAGGACATGCGGGCGTCTTACCATGCCGATCAGCTCAAGTATCTCTATGCCGCCCCGCAGCCACTGATCAGGTACGAACCGCAAGACATTGTCGGGATGTTCGAAACGGTGCCTCTGAGGTTTTCGACAGACCACAAGGCCCACAAGATCGACTACTCGGCATTTGCAGAAGTAGCACTCGGGATTACCGTTGCTGCGGATGCTGCTCCGGTAGTGGGGGTTGGCGTGGAGCGAGTACGAGAACACAGACTATGCGGATGCCGAGTACGGATGGTCGCAGATGCCGCCACGTTACGAAGGTCGACCTCCACGATACCAAACCGTAACATTACATGACGGACATGCCGGCCTGATCAATCGCTTTTTGTCGCTCGATGGCGACGCAAAGACGGCCTGTAGCATCGCAGCTAGTAGGCTGAACTCGGCCCGAAGACGCATGGAGCCAGCGGACAGTGCGATCGATCTAGCGACAGCCTTTGAAGCACTCTTGGCATCTAGCGATGAGAAAACAGAGATCAACTACCGCCTCAAACTTCGCGCTTCGCTGCTACTCGGAAGCGAATTTGAAGACCGCTCGCTAATATCGAAACACATGGGACAGCTGTACACGCTGCGCAGCAAAGGTGTCCACGGTGGTAGCTTGGCCGGTAACAGTTCCACAACACGAACCACTGTGGACTGGGCTGAGAAGGCTTGCCAGCAGCTACTGCGAATGGTTGTAGAGGCCGGTCAACTTCCGAACTTGAAGAAACTAGAACTCACTGGAAACACCCTGATGGCATTTGGCTGATGCGGTCGTCGGTCACCGTAGTCGCGTTAAAAGCAACCTATTCCAACTGAGGTTCGCGGGAGAGTGACATGCGTAATCTGTGGGCAATACGGTTAGCAAGGCTGACGTTCGGTCACCCAGAGTTGCGCGAATCGGCGGCGTCTTTCATCATCGCCGATGCTTATCTGTATGGTGCGCCATGACTCCCTTTGACAGGTCTCAGATATCTTTCGAACAGGCGGAAGGTTTTCAGCCACTGCCGGCGCAAATGGCGCTGAAGACGGTGTCCGCTGTCTTGCGGGCGCGATTCTGGGACGAAGTTTACAGTCGAGTAGAGCAAGAGCAAAGCAAGCAACTACTACGCAACAACCTCGGGACGATTTGGGGGCAGCTCTATCGCGACTTTGTGGTGAAGCGGCTCGGGCGTTTCGTCGATGATGTTGGTAGAGACCGGGACTCCCTTGTTAAAGCCATGAGGCCCGTGTTCGAGCGCGGACGCTACCATGAGGTACTGGGCCTCGTGGAGTGGCTTGCGCGGCATTGCGAGGACCCGACGCTAGCCACGTCCTTTGCACGTCTCATGGAGCAAGAGCGCTGCGCTTATCGACTGTTGGAGGGGTCGGTGGTCCCAATATCCTCGGAGGAGGAGGGGCAGGCAGTTTATGCTGCATTGGATGCAATGAGCCGTCCTGGGCTGGGTGGCGCACGGGCGCATCTACTAAAGGCAGGTTCGTCGCTGACAGCGGGTGGATATGCTGACAGTGTCAGGGAAAGCATTCATGCTGTTGAATCCGTTGCGCGGTCGCTTACAGGAGAGGCTAGCCTTCAGAAAGCACTGACAGAGATAAGCAAGAACCACCCGATGCATCCTGCCCTGCGGAGCGGGTTCAACAACATCTATGGCTATACCAATGACGCAAACGGCATCCGTCACCCAATGGTTGGCGACGAGGCAGCGATGGTCGGTGAAGCAGAGGCTATCTTTATGTTTAGCTCCTGCGCCGCATTCGTGACCTACCTCGTCAACGTAGCCAATTAGCTGGTGATCCGAGCGGCTCGAATGCCGTCGTTCAGCCACCTTGTCATGCTTACCTCAGATTGCTTCACGCAGCCGATTGGCCACCTTCGCCACGGTCATCCGACTGACGCCTGTCGCCTGCTGAACATCGGTCCAGCTCTTGCCGGCCTTGAGCAGCTCAGCGACAAGCTCGTTGCGTTTGGTGTTCTCCGGTTTGCCACGGTATTTCGCGGCCTTCTCGGTGGGATTGGCCATGATCTTAGCAACACCCTCCGCAGCGCGGCGTCGTCTGTCCTCGTAGTCCTTACGGCTGATGGCTGCGAGCATATCGAGCATCATAGAGTTGAGGGCATCGAACATGCGACCGGTGAAATCATCGGCCTTCACCATGATGTACGATGTCGGTAGGTCCAACGCCACGACCCGGATACGCTTTGCCGTCAGCAGGGCTTTGAGTTTATCCCAGTCTGCCGCCGTCAATCGGCTCAGTCGGTCAACCTGCTCGGTCAGCAGAATGTCACCTTCGTGGGCCTGATCAATAAGCTCGAACAGTTTCGGTCGCTCAAGCGAAGCACCACTGGCATTCTCAACGTACTCCGCAGCGATCTTAAGTCCGTGCTGGTCGGCAAAGTCTTTGAGGGGCTGTCGGGCTCGTGATGCATCCTGCTCGTTGGTGGAAGCGCGAAGGTAGGCTCGAACGAAGGTCATGGCGATCTCTGGTAAGGTTGAACTGGTAAACCCCTACATGGTAAGTTTAGACTAGTCAACTTATTTGTTGCGCCTTACCGAAAGACCGGTCTGTTAGGGTAAACCCAAAACGTACCAGCAGTTACGCCTCCTTTGGGGATTGCCTACTCCGACAGGCAGACTCGCCCTCAGCACATTTGCCTAAGCCACTTCTTTCTGCGTATTCGAGATTTTGAAGGGCGACGGACAGCGATTCCAGCTTTTTCCGACCCCATAAGATTCTCTCAATGCGGGCGCGAAGATTATAAATATCTCACTGAGCGGTTGTCGTCATGGCAGCGCTGGGCATAAAAAGGCTATAAGAGGAAATTTCTACGCTCCCCCAAAAAAGAAGACTATTTCAAGAGGCATTCATGAAAGGTTCGACTAAGCCGAAGAAATTGCGGGTGTCCTTCGCGATTTTTATTTGCTCCTGGTTTTTGCTTGGCTATGTTTCGTCGGCTGTGGTGATCGGTTCCAATTTCATTCCATCTGCCGAGTGGTTGGCATGGACCAATCCTCTACGTGTCATTGTGGGCTCCCTATCCGCCGCGCTTTTTGTCTGGATTATTTGGAAAGGCGCTGGAATGAGCAAACTGAAGCGCGTCCTCGGTGTCATAGTCGGCCCGTTTTTGGGTTATTTTATGGGAGGCAGTATCCTGTTCATTTGGCCGTTGCTGCTCCCAGTGATCGCAGGCGATGAAGTTGCGCTTCCGTTCACGGTACATGGACTAGCCGATCGCTTGGGAAAGAACTGCTACTCTGCGGTGATGTTGGAGGACACGCCTTTTCTTGTCGGCCGAGTGTGCAACGTCCCTGATGACATCAGATCACGCC
This sequence comes from Rhizobium acaciae, assembly GCF_025941625.1. Taxonomy (NCBI): domain Bacteria; kingdom Pseudomonadati; phylum Pseudomonadota; class Alphaproteobacteria; order Hyphomicrobiales; family Rhizobiaceae; genus Rhizobium; species Rhizobium acaciae. Next base: position 65,986 of record NZ_JAPCZO010000025.1, on the reverse strand, counting down.
TGTCACCGGGCATCGGCGTCTTCGTACGCGGCTGGGGAACGCGTCTCGGGGTGTACGCGCATGACTTGAGCCTGAACTGAACGCACCTCGCTTCGCGAAGTTGGCCGCAGCTCGTCGGCCCCCGGCCACCCTAGTGGAGAAGGAGGGGTACCCCGGGGGAGCGGCGCGTTTGCCTATCTAATCATGCCCTGGAAAAGATTTTTGCCGAAAACATAGCGGCGTCTAATCTCCGTATCCGTACCGTGTCATAAGGTTGGAAACCTCGTAGTACCAGAGCGCCTTGGCTGTGAGCCAACAACTCAAACCGGTGTCCGCCCACTCGTCCGCGACATCCTGCCGAGCCGTCTCCGATGTGGCCTTAGCGAAATCGTATTTAATGTGCTCGACGATCTCTCTGACCTTAGGCTGCACCTCGGTTTCCCTATAGAACGCCTTGGCAGCCAGACGGGCCTCTCGTTGCTCTGGGGTCTCGTTGGCGTAGTACGCCGCCCATCGCTCCTGGGCTCGCTCCGACCACTTGGCCTTCTGGGCCGCTGTCGGCTCGGGTCGGACGTAGCTCTCCCTGTACGCCTTCTGACGGGCTCTGCGCTCTTCCTCGGTCACCCGTGTCATCTTCTCAGGATCGAGAAGTTGGGCTGCTACGTACTTCCCCGCCGTCTTACGGTTGATGTCCTTGATCGTGTGGCCGGCCGCCTTGCACCAGGCCGTAAACCTGCCGAGGATGCCCCGATAGTCCAGCGTCGACTTGGGTGCCAAGTTGATTTCCTTCAGCCAGACCTCGACATAGGCGTCCACTTCCTCCTCGCCGGACCACGCCTTATCGAAAGCACCTTGCAGGCTTGGCTTGCGCTCTAACGCTTCGCTACGCTCCAGGGCGATGTTGGCTATCAGCCACCGTTGATCTTGATCCTCTTCCGCGCGGAGGGCCTCCCGCAGTTGCTCGGCCTCTAGTACTACCGACGCCTGCTCATCAGAGACTTTGCGGCCACTTCGGATATCTGCAAAGAGGTCCTGTAGCTCCCTCTCACGCCTGTCGCGCCACTTACGAGCCGTCACGAGGTCACCGGTCTCTGTGGCTTCCACGTAGTTCTTCCGGCCTTTGAAGTAGGCGCGACACTCTGCAGGGATGCCAATCTTGAACTGGTACGTCTTGCCTTTCAGACGGATATGCCTGTTCGGCTTGCCCCTGAATCCCGCCATGAAACACCCGCTTTGCCTGTTTGTGCCAACTGTTTGTGCCACGTTTACAGGAGATTGATGAGTAAAATCAATAGGCTCAACGGGTTGGGTTAGGTTGGCGGAGCTTCCCATCTTCTCCGCCATTCCGATTTCCTGAGCATGTGTCGATCTTTAGTTTCCGGCAGGGAATCATGTTCGCTTGGTCGGCTATGCCTTTGGCCGGATGAGCGAGAAAAATCTCTCTGCCTCGAGTGAGAGAATCGTCTGCGGGAATCACCTCCCGCGCTCACGCCCAGCAAGTGGCGAAAGCTGGATTGGTGCACGTTCGGTTACGCTTCCTGTAATCATGAATCCCCCGCAAGAGCCGCATTTTGTCAAAAAAGTGTCACGAATGTGTCGCAACGCGCATGTCCAATTCTTTGTTGACCGGACCTAAGCCTCCGCAAAATCAGGCTTTTCTTAACAAAGCATAAAGGAAATCGAGGCCGGTTGCCCGACTTGTGTCCTTTCAGCAACAGAATGTCGGGAAGGCTCCCCTAAATCCCTCATCTACACAAGTTGGTGATTGCGTGACGGCTTCCGTCTTGTATTTTCAGCGTCGGAAGCAAGGGCGACTGATCGTCCACTTCTTGAAACACGGGGATGGGGCAGGGAACGCTGATCAGCGAAAGATCCCAAACCCGATCGAAACTTTGAATTGGAGGTCATTTATGAACATCAAGAGCCTTCTTCTCGGCTCCGCTGCTGCTCTCGCAGTAGTTTCCGGTGCTCAGGCTGCTGACGCTATTGTTGCTGCCGAGCCGGAACCGGTTGAATATGTTCGCGTCTGCGACGCTTACGGCACCGGCTACTTCTACATCCCGGGCACCGAAACCTGCCTCAAGATCAACGGTTACATCCGTTTCCAGGTCAACGTTGGCGACCAGGTCGGCGCTACGGATGATCGTGGTAACGACTCCGATTGGGATGCCGTTACTCGCGGTCAGGTTCAGTTCACGGCCAAGAGCGACACCGAGTATGGTCCGCTGACTGGCGTCATCGTCATGCAGTTCAATGCTGACAATGCCACCGATCAGTCTGCCAAGCTCGACTCCGCTTACCTCGACATCGCCGGCTTCCGCGCTGGTCTGTTCTACAGCTGGTGGGACGATGGCCTCTCCGGCGAAACCGACGATATCGGTTCTCCGGTAACGCTGCATAACTCCATCCGTTATCAGTACGAAACCGACGCCTTCTACGCTGGCATCAGCGTCGATGAACTCGAGGACGGCTACTACAAGGCGGACGAAGAACCCAACAACGTTGGCGTTGCAGTCGGTCTCGGCGGCAAGGCTGGTGCATTCAGCTACCAGATCACTGCCGGCTACGACGTCGACAACGAAGACGGCGCTGTCCGTGCAATGGGTACGGTTGACATCGGTCCCGGTACGCTCGGCCTCGCTGCCGTATACGCTACCGGCCCGAGCTCTTACTACACCAAGGCCGAATGGGCTATTGCTGCCGAATACGCCATCAAAGCGACCGACAAGCTGAAGATCACCCCCGGTGTCCAGTACTACAGCAACTACGGCATCACTGATGACGACTTCGATAACGGCGATGCCTGGAAGGTCGGTCTGACGGTTGATTACCAGATCGTCGACAACTTCTACGCCAAGGCTTCGGTTCAGTACCTCGATCCGGAAGATGCTGACGACTCCACGACGGGCTACTTCCGCCTGCAGCGTTCGTTCTAATCTGATCTGACTTCGGTCAATCAGGAAAGCCCGGCTCTCGAGCCGGGCTTTTTGTATTTGAAGGAAAGGCCCATCGTGCTTGCTGACCAATTTCGTGAGGTTATCGGCAGGTGACGAGAAAAGCTCGAATTGTCGTGGGGATATTCCCGAGATGCAGGAGCGGGGCATGTCCTTGTCCTTCGGCAGCATGAAGGATTAGCCGCGAATGCCGCCGTGCCATTTCGCCGGCGGTTTCCTGTGAAAGCAGCGACGTATTTTCACCGCGGATCAGCATGAGCGGCAACCGGCTCAGGCTTTCGAATTGCTCCCAGAGATCAGGCAACGGCTGGCTGAAATCGATCGATTTCAGTGCCTCTGCGATCGCCGGGTCGAAGTCGGCGACCGGCCGTCCACCGATATCGCGATAAAGGGCAAGCGCCATCTCGCGCCAATCTTCCTCTGCAAGCGCGGCAAACGACGCGCCATGATTTTCCTTCAATATATCGGCCGCCTCGTTCCAGTCCGCCGGCTTCCTGCCGCTGTTGAGGTAATCGCGGATCCGCGCCAGACCCTCAGCCCCGAGCACTGGCCCGATATCGTTGAGGATGACGGCTTCGAGAAGGTCCGGCCGCATCACCGCGATCAGATGCAGGATCAGCCCGCCGCGCGACGTGCCGATGAAGATCGCCCGCTCGATGCCGAGCGCCGCGCAGGCGGCAATGACGTCGCCTGCCTCGATGGCGAGATTGTAATTCGCCTTGTTGTCATCCCAAGCCGAGTTTCCCCGTCCGCGCGAATCGAGCGCAATCACCCTGCGAGGCATTGTTGTGTCCCGGGAGAGAAGCAGAGCAAGCGGATGAAAATCCCGCGTATTGCGGGTCAGGCCGGGCAGGCAGATCACCGGCAGCCGTCCGGCAGTTGCCGCCTGGTCTGGCTGGTAGTCGCGGGCATAAAGCCTCAACCCATCAGAAGACGTACAAAATCGTTCCTGGAAACCGCCTGCATCCATATCCGGCATCGCATCCCTCAAGACCTGTTTGATCCCGAAGATGTAGCTTGCTTTTCAAGCCGCGCCAAACGGCTTCAGGAGGCGCTGCGTCCGCCGATCAGGTCGCGCTCGATATCGGTGGGTTGGCCGAGACGGGCTTTATAAACTTCGTAATTCTCCATCACCCGCTGCACATAGTTGCGCGTTTCGGGGAAGGGGATGCGCTCGATCCAGTCGACGATCTCGTCGATCGGCCTGCCGCGCGGATCGCCGTATCGGCCGATCCATTCCGGCACCCGCTTCGGCCCGGCATTATAGGCAATGAAGGTGAGGATATAGGAGCCGCCGAAGGCGTTGATCTGCTCGCCGAGATAATGAGCACCGAGTGTCGCGTTATAGCCGGCATCGGCCGTCAGCTTGTCCTTGGAAAAGGCGATGTTGTGGCGCTTTGCCACCGCCTGGGCCGTTCCCGGCAGGAGTTGCAGCAGGCCGCGCGCGTTCGCCGCCGATATGGCGGCCGGGTTGAAGGCGCTTTCCTGCCGCGCGATGGCATAGGCAAGCGCCTTGCCGGAGCCCGTTATATTGGCGTTCGCCGGGATCACGCCGACCGGAAAGGCAAGCGCTGCGACATCGATGCCGCGTCCATAGGCGATCTTGCCGATCTGCAGCGAGAGATGATGATCGCCGGATTGCTCGGCCCGTGCCGCAAGGACAGCCAATTCACCGGGGCTTTGCAGTTGATCGGCGAGCGCGAGATAGAGAATGGCGGCCCGCCGTCCATGGCCGGTGGCCTCCAGCCGGGCGATCGCCTGCACGGCTTCGCGTGCCTGGAAGCGCTGCCGGTCGGCCGTGCTCGGTGCGGGATAGGTGACATTAAGCGTCTTTCGCCCCAGCCTTTCGGCCGCCAGTTGTCCATAGAAGGTGCCGGGAAAATTCGCGGCCTTCGCATAGAATTCGCTGGATTTGCCGGGGCCTCCGGCCTCCGCTGCTCGTCCCAGCCAATACCAGGCGCGTGAAACCGAGATCGGTCCGTTTGATGTCTGGAGGATCTTGCGGAAATGTTTTTCCGCCGTTGCCGGGTCCCGCAGGCCGCGAAGCGCGTACCATCCGGCATGGAATTCAGCCTCGACGATATCCGTCGGGCTCGTTGCGGCGTAGTTTGCGACGATGCGATAGGCAGGCTTGAACTGTCCCTGGTCGACGAGACCACGGCTGATGATGCGCTGCTCGTTCCACCATTCGCCGGAATTGACGAGTTCGCTACGCTCGGGCGGCATCTGCTCCAGAAGCACGGCGGCTTCGGCATACTTGTCTTGCTTGCGCAGATATTCGATCCGCGCAAACAGGAGGCCGGCATCGCCACGCCATTTCGCATCGACGGCGTTGAGCAGCGCGCCGGCATTGCCGGCTTTGGCGTCGACGGCAGCCCAGGCCATGTAAAGCGACTGCGCCTGGCCCATGTCTCCGAAGCGCTTGGCCTGCGCCACCCGGCCGCGATACATCAGATAGTCCATCCGAGCCTTATGGTCGGCAGGCGTCAGCAGCGCGGAAAATTCGATGAGGATCTTGTCCTCGGTCGCCTTGTCGAGAGCCTCTCCGCGCCAGACCTTGCGGATATATTTTGCCGCCTGCGCCTGCTTGCCTGACGCAACCAGCGCCCGGCCGAGAATGACGGCGCCCTGCATCGTCTCGGGCGCGGTATCGCCGAAGGCGGCGAGCACGGCGGAAGGGGCAGGATTTTCGTCATAGATCGCCCGTTCGGAATAGGCGCGCAGCCGCGAAAGACCCGGCCAGCTCTTGAGCTCTTGCGCGGCGCTGGCGATTTCATAAGAAGGAACACCCTTCAATCCCGAAACGGCGATCGCCCAGGTGAGGATATGGCGGTCGAGCGTCCCGTCGCGCATGCCGTTGCGGATCGAAAGTGCCAGCTGCGGGTCCTTGTCGGAAAGCGCGTCGAGGCCGGCTTTCAGGTCGCCGTTGACGGGCGCGATGGCCGGATTGGGCGGAATGGCGCCTGTCGTGATCGATTCCGGTATGGCTGTTTCGGGAATGAAGCCGAGCGGCTTGACGGCAGGCATGGGAGTGCTCTCGCCGGGAAGCGGCGACGCAACACTGCTCCACGCGGCGGCAATCAAGCCGAAGGCGGACAGAATCAGGACAGCTTTCTTCATCCGGGATCTCGCAACGAAAACACGCCCTGCCATTTGGCTAGAGGCATCTTAACGAAACCTTACCGTACCAGGTAAAATTCGTTCACATCTGCTATCGGAATTTGCCCTAAACCGAACTCTGCGCGCTTGTCGCGATGATATCGGCGCTCTATGGTGCGCAACTCATATTCATGGAATGCGGCCGAAGCAAGGATTTGGTCGTGAGGAGCTTTGCATGTTCAATGGGTCCATTCCCGCCCTCGTCACCCCCTTCACGGATGCCGGACTGATCGACGAAGACAGCTTCGCCGCTCATGTCGACTGGCAGATCAAGGAAGGCAGCGGCGGTCTCGTTCCTGTCGGCACGACAGGCGAATCCCCGACGCTGTCGCATGCCGAGCACAAACGGGTGGTGGAACTCTGCATCGAAGTTGCCGCAAAACGCGTTCCCGTCATGGCCGGCGCCGGCTCGAACAATACGCGTGAAGCGATCGAGCTTGCCCAGCATGCCGAAAAGGTCGGTGCGAACGCCGTTCTGGTTGTCACGCCCTATTACAACAAGCCGACGCAGAAGGGTTTGATCGCGCATTTTTCGGCGATCGCCGAGGCCGTCGATCTGCCGATTTATATCTATAACATCCCCGGCCGCTCGGTGGTCGACATGACGCCGGAAACGATGGGTGCGCTCGCCAAGGCGCATCGGAATATCGTCGGCGTCAAGGATGCGACGGGCAAGATCGAGCGCGTTTCCGAACAGCGCATCACCTGCGGCGCAGATTTCAGGCAGCTGTCCGGCGAGGATGCAACGGCGCTCGGCTTCAACGCCCATGGCGGCGTCGGCTGTATTTCGGTAACGGCCAATGTCGCCCCGCGCCTTTGCGCCGACTTCCAGGCGGCAACGCTGGCAGGCGATTATGCCCGCGCCCTGGAATATCAGGATCGGCTGATGCCGCTGCACAAGGCTATCTTCCTTGAGCCGGGCCTTTGCGGCGCCAAATACGGGCTCTCCAAGCTTGGCCGGATGAGCCGCAATGTTCGTTCGCCGCTGCTTTCGACGCTGGAGCCGGCAACGGAATCGGCAATCGACGCCGCGATGCGCCATGCAGGCCTGCTGAACTGACGAGACCCGCCGTCTTCACAAGACGGGGTCTCTCCCTTACATAAAGGGCAAGGAATGAGGGCGCGGCTTTTCGCGCCCTAAAAAAGCAATTGGAATATCGTCATGGCCCCCAAAGGCAGCCAGCGCGTGGTGAATAAGGTCGTGGCCGAAAACCGCAAGGCCCGCTTCAACTACGAGATCATCGATACTTACGAGGCCGGCATCGTGCTGATGGGCACGGAGGTCAAGTCGCTGCGCGAAGGCAAGGCCAATATCGCCGAATCCTACGCCTCGGATGAGGGCGGCGAGATCTGGCTGATCAATTCCTACCTGCCGGAATATCTGCAGGCCAACCGCTTCAATCACGAGCCGCGCCGGCGCCGCAAACTGCTGCTGTCGGGCCGTGAAATCCATCGCCTGCGCTCTGCCATCAACCGAGAAGGCATGACGCTGATCCCGCTGAAGATCTATTTCAACGATCGCGGTCGGGCGAAGATGGAACTGGCGCTCGCCAAGGGCAAGAAATTGCACGACAAGCGCGAATCCGAGAAGGAGCGCGATTGGAACCGGCAGAAGAGTCGCCTGCTGAAGGCTCATGGTTGACAGCGCTAAAGCATGTCGCGCAAAAGTGTGCAGCGGTTTTGCGACAACGGCATGCGTAAAAACAAAAACTTAAAGCGCAAGGAGCGAATCTGGAAGATCGCGACGCGCTTTAGGGCTGATCACACTGCAATCGGCCGCTGTCGCCTATCGTCCATGTAATGGCGTGGCGACGCGAGGAGCTGGCCGCCGCGCCCCGGCATAATTCAAACTGTTACAGCGAAAGATCAGTCCTCGAAATCGCTGGCCGGGGCGACTTCGGCCGGGCGTGGCGCCCGCTCGGAGGGATCGCGACCGATTTCAGCCTTCAGAGACAAGAGATCGATGAAATGATCGGCCTGCCGGCGCAGGTCGTCGGCGATCATCGGCGGCTGGGTCGCCATGGTCGAGATCACCGAGACCTTGCGGCCTCTGCGCTGCAATGCCTCGACCAAGTTCGTGAAATCGCCGTCGCCCGAGAAGATGACGAGATGATCGACCGTTTCGGACTGTTCCATGGCGTCGATGGCAAGCTCGATGTCCATGTTGCCCTTGATCTTTCGGCGGCCCATTGAATCTGTGAATTCCTTGGCGGGCTTGGTGACGACCTTGTAGCCGTTGTAGTCGAGCCAGTCGATCAGCGGCCGGATTGACGAATATTCCTGATCTTCGATCAGAGCGGTATAATAATACGCGCGCAGCAGATATCCGCGTTTTTGGAACGCTTTCAAGAGCTTGCGGTAATCAATGTCAAAGCCGAGGCTCTTGGATGCAGCGTAGAGATTGGCGCCGTCAATGAAGAGTGCAATTTTTTCGCGTGGGTCAAACATCGCTTACCAATCCAATGAGAGCAATCGAAATCCGTATGGGCCAAACTTCAATAAAAACAATAGCTTGTGTTTCGATTTCGATCTGATCCTTACTTTATGAATTATTCATATATGAAAGATTTAGGGCACGATTCGACATATTCCAAGCAACCTTCGGTGGAATTATGACATTCTCCATGGAAATCTAGCTCAGCCGCGGATAAAGACGAGGGGAGCCGGAATGAAAAACTTGTATTTGCCCGGTTTTAATTGTATCGGGCGTGTTAATCCCGAAATGACGACCGTAAAGGACAGGCAATGGCCCGTGTCACAGTTGAAGATTGCATCGACAAGGTGGAGAACCGCTTCGAGCTGGTTCTGCTCGCCAGCCACCGCGCCCGGCTGATTTCCCAGGGCGCCTCGATCACCATCGATCGCGACAACGACAAAAATCCTGTGGTGGCCCTGCGCGAAATCGCCGACGAGACGCTTTCGCCCGATGACCTCAAGGAAGATCTGATCCATTCGCTGCAGAAGCATGTCGAAGTCGACGAGCCCGAGCCCGATCCGGCGAGCATGATCGCTGCCGGCGGTGTCGCCGCAGCCGACGGCGAAGAGCAGGACGACGTGCCGGAGACGATCACTTTCGACCAGATGTCGGAAGAAGAGCTGCTTGCCGGCATCGAAGGCCTCGTGCCGCCGGAAAAGAGCGACGACTACTAAGCGCGCAGGCGGGATCTCCGGTCGCATCGGTTAGATGCAGCCCGGAAAAAGCTGCATGCGACGCAAAAGAGCGACGATTACCAATCGTCAATCTTGCACCTTTATTGCTTAGGCATATTATTGCCCATGTGTGCGCCAATCGTTGATTGGCGCGCTTTTATTTTTATCGGAGTGGCTTTGGAATGATGCGGCAGTACGAGCTCGTGGAGCGGGTTCAGCAATACAAGCCCGATGCCAATGAAGCACTGCTGAACAAAGCCTATGTTTACGCCATGCAGAAGCATGGCCAGCAAAAGCGCGCCAGCGGCGATCCCTATATTTCCCATCCGCTCGAGGTTGCCGCCATCCTCACCGACATGCACCTCGATGAATCGACGATCGCGGTCGCCCTTCTGCACGATACGATCGAGGATACGACGGCGACACGCGCCGAGATTGACGAACTCTTCGGCGAGGATATCGGCCGCCTGGTCGAGGGTCTGACCAAGATCAAGAAGCTCGATCTCGTCACCAAGAAGGCCAAGCAGGCGGAAAACCTGCGCAAGCTGCTGCTCGCCATTTCCGACGATGTGCGCGTGCTGCTCGTCAAGCTTGCCGATCGCCTGCACAATATGCGCACCCTCGATCACATGTCGGCCGACAAGCGTGCCCGCATTTCCGAGGAGACGATGGAAATCTATGCGCCGCTCGCCGGCCGCATGGGCATGCAGGACATGCGCGAGGAACTCGAGGAACTTTCCTTCCGCCATATGAACCCGGAAGCCTACGAGACCGTCACCAAAAGGCTGGAAGAGCTTTCGAAGCGCAACGAAGGCATCGTCAAGAAGATCGAGGCCGAACTGCGCGACCTTCTGGTCGCAAGCGGCCTGACCAGCGCTTATGTCAAGGGCCGACAGAAGAAGCCCTATTCGGTCTTCCGCAAGATGCAGTCCAAGTCGCTTTCCTTCGAACAGCTTTCCGATGTCTACGGCTTCCGCCTGATCGTCGAGGACATCCCGTCCTGTTACCGGGCGCTCGGCATCGTCCACACGCGCTGGCGCGTCGTGCCCGGCCGCTTCAAAGACTATATCTCGACGCCGAAGCAGAACGACTACCGTTCGCTGCACACCACCATTGTCGGCCCCTCCAGCCAGCGCATCGAACTGCAGATCCGCACCAAGCGCATGCACGAAATCGCCGAATTCGGCATCGCCGCCCACACGCTCTATAAGGACGGCGCCACCAATGCCGATGGCGACATCCTTTCTCGCGAATCCAATGCCTACTCCTGGCTGCGTCATACGATCGAGGCCCTGGCCGAGGGCGACAGCCCGGAAGAATTCCTCGAACACACTAAGCTCGAACTCTTCCAGGACCAGGTCTTCTGCTTTACGCCGAAGGGCAAGCTGATCGCCCTGCCGCGCGGCGCCACCCCTATCGATTTCGCCTATGCGGTGCACACCAATATCGGCGATACCACGGTGGGCGCCAAGATCAATGGCCGCATCATGCCGCTGGTGACGCGGCTTGCAAATGGCGACGAGGTCGAGATCATCCGCTCCGGCGTGCAGGTTCCGCCCGCGGCCTGGGAGGAGATCGTCGTGACCGGCAAGGCGCGCGCCGCCATCCGCCGCGCCACCCGCATGGCGATCCGCAAGCAATATGCCGGCCTCGGCCACCGCATTCTCGAGCGCACCTTCAACAGGGCCGGCAAGATCTTCTCGCGCGAGGCGATGAAGCCGGCGCTGCACCGTCTCGGCCAGAAGGATGTCGAGGATGCGATCGCCGCCGTCGGCCGCGGCGAGATGTCTTCGCTCGACGTGCTGCGCGCCGTCTATCCCGATCATCAGGACGAGCGCGTCACCGTGAAGCCCTCCGGCGATGACGGCTGGTTCAACGTCCGCAGCGCCGCCGGCATGATCTTCAAGATCCCCGGCAAGACCAAGACAGGGCACGATGGCGGCCATTCGGAAATCGACGCCGATGCCGATATTGGGCCGATCCGCGGCTTGTCCGGCAATGTCGACGTCAAGTTCGCGCCGACCGGCGCCGTGCCTGGCGATCGTATCGTCGGCATCATGGACCAGGGCAACGGCATCACCATCTATCCGATCCAGTCGCCGAGCCTGCAGCGTTTCGACGATCAGCCCGACCGTTGGATCGACGTGCGCTGGGACCTCGACGAAGCTAACAAGTCGCGTTTCATGGCGCGCATCATGGTGAATGGGTTGAATGAACCCGGCACGCTTGCCAAGGTCGCCCAGACGGTCGCAGGCCTCGACGTCAATATCCGCTTGTTGAACACGGTGCGGGTGGCGGCCGACTTCACCGAAATGATGCTCGAGGTCGAGGTCTGGGACCTGCGTCAGCTCAACCAGTTGCTCGCCCAGATGAAGGAACTGGATTGCATCGCCACGGTCCGGCGCCTCTACGAGTAAGCTTTTGTTAAGCCGCCCCAGAGGGTTGGTCGAAAATTGCACATTTTATAATCGGGGCGGCGCATCAAAAGGGCAAGCGATGCGCTAAGCGCATGGCTGCGTCCATGTTGCGGCGGTGGTAATTAACCTTTGTCGGGCCTATCTTCTGGTCATCGAAACGTAAACAGAAGATGAGACAAGATAATGTTTGACCCTATCAAGAAATTCGCTCGCGCCTTTCGCGCTCCGACTACGCAGGAACGTGAAATGGCATATTTGAATGGCTCGTTCGATCGTATCGATCTCGAGTTTCGTCAGCGCCAGGTCGATCGCGGTCTGTTCCGCAGTCGCTGATACTGGACTTTATACTTGAGGTAAGTGAGGGACGTTATGCATAACGGACGCCCCTCGGCATGAAGACGCTCCTCTTCGCAGCGAGAACTAAGGGGCGGTTTTTCGATCGGTATCATTTGCCGCTCTTGTCATGGTGGTGTGCGCTGCACTAAATACCGGCCATGTTGTTTCGCCGTCGCAAGCCTGCGGGATTCAAGGAAAAGATGCGGGAGCTTTTATGGCCCCGTAAAGGCTTCCTTCGCCCGATCCGTTACCTGACAATGCGCGTCCTGCGCCTGAGCGCTTCGCCGCATGCGGTTGCCGCCGGCGTCGCTGCGGGTGTCTTCGTCTCGTGGACGCCGTTCATCGGCGTGCATTTCGTCATGGCTTTCGTCATCACCTATTTCCTCTCCGGCAGTATGGTGGCCGCCGCCCTCGGCTGCGCCGCCTTCGGCAATCCGCTGACCTATCCCTTCATCTGGGGCATCACCTGGGAGATCGGGCATCTGCTGTTGAGCCGCGAGGATCAGTTGGTAGGTCAGACGGTGGATCTCGCTGCCCTTTTTCACAAGCTGAACTTTAGCGAATTATGGAAGCCGGTGCTGGAGCCGATGCTGGTCGGTGCTATCCCGCCGGCGCTTGTCACCTCCGTTGCGCTCTATGCGCTGACGTTCTACACCGTCAGGGGTTTTCAGACGCGCCGCCATATACGGCTGATGGAGCGGGCGCGCCTGCGTCTTGCCGTTCCAGCCGGCGACATGCCGAGCATATGAACCCGATCAAGAATTCTTAAGCGACGGAAGGGTCCGGCATGATCATCGGCATTGGCAGCGATCTGATCGACATTCGCCGTGTCGAGAAATCTATTGAGCGCTTCGGCGAGCGCTTTACCCATCGCTGCTTCACCGAGATCGAGCGGGCGCGTTCCGATAAGCGAGCAAACCGTGCCGCATCCTATGCCAAGCGTTTTGCCGCCAAGGAGGCCTGTTCCAAGGCGCTCGGTACCGGCATAGCGCAGGGCGTCTTCTGGAAGGACATGGGCGTCGTCAACCTGCCGAGCGGCAAGCCGACCATGCTTTTATCGGGTGGCGCCGCCCTGATCCTCGAATCGATGCTGCCCGCGGGCCACAGGCCCGCCATTCATTTGACAATAACGGATGATTATCCCTTGGCGCAGGCCTTCGTCATTATCGAGGCGTTGCCCGAGAGCCTCTGATCGCGACCTCGGGCGCTGTTGATCGCGACCTCTCGTCGCTTTTGGTGTTGTCGCCATTGCCGCAACCGGCCGAAGCCGCTAGAACAGGATGATTTTAGGCCAGCCGGCCTAAAATCTGAATCCTGTTCTAGATTAAAGAATTAGAGCATGATGTCGTCCGAAAACCGCTCACACTTTTCGGCACCATGCTCTAGAGAGAACGACAGAAAGAACTGCGCCGTCGCGGCGTCTTGAAGGAATAAGACTGCGTGTCCGAAAAAGTCGAAGCCAAGCCAAACGCCCTCTGGGAAAATATCAAAGTTATCATCCAGGCGCTGATTTTGGCGATGGTGATCCGAACGGTGCTGTTCCAGCCCTTTACCATTCCGTCCGGTTCGATGATGCCGACGCTGCTTGTCGGCGACTACATCTTCGTCAACAAGTTCGCTTACGGCTATTCGAAATATTCGCTGCCCTTCTCGCCAGATATCTTCAGCGGCCGCCTGTTCGGCGCCGATCCGAAGCGTGGCGACATCGTCGTCTTCCGTTTCCCACCGAACCCCGACATCGATTACATCAAGCGCTGCATCGGCCTGCCGGGCGACCGTATCCAGGTTACCGACGGCGTGCTCTACGTCAACGGCAAGCCGGTTCCGAAGGTGGCGGACGGTGCGTTCACTTCGGATTACAAGCTCGACCCGGGCGAGGACGTGCCGGTGTTCCGAGAAACGCTCGACGACGGCAAGTCCTACGACACGCTCGATCAGTCTCCGGTGTCGCGTGGTGATAACACCCGCGAATTCATCGTGCCGGAAGGCCATTATTTCATGATGGGCGACAACCGCGACAACTCGCTCGACAGCCGCTTCGACGTCGGCTTCGTGCCTGCCGAAAATCTTGTCGGCCGTGCCAGCGTCATCTTCTTCTCGCTCGGCAACGACACCTCCTTCCGCGAAATCTGGAAGTGGCCGACGAACATGCGTTGGGACCGCCTCTTCAAGGTTGTTGAATGAGTAAGGCGCAGACGCTTTCTGCGGCGGACCGCGCAAAGCTTGAAGCCCTGATCGGTCATGACTTCGCTGAAAAGGAACGCCTGGATCGCGCGCTGACCCATGCCAGCGCCCGCACCGAAAAGGGCGGCAATTACGAACGGCTGGAATTCCTCGGCGACAGGGTCCTCGGGCTCTGCATCGCCGAGCTTCTGTTCCGCACCTTCGGCACGGCGGGAGAAGGCGAGCTCTCGGTTCGCCTCAACCAGCTCGTCAGCGCCGAAACCTGTGCTGCGGTCGCCGACGAACTCAATCTTCACCTCTATATCCGCACCGGCGCCGATGTGAAGAAACTGACCGGCAAGCGGATGATGAATGTGCGCGCTGATGTCGTCGAAAGCCTGATCGCCGCGATCTATCTCGACGGCGGCCTCGAAGTCGCCCGCCGGTTCATTCTGCGTTACTGGCAGGGCAGGGCGGTGCGGGCCGATGGCGCCAAGCGCGACGCCAAGACCGAGCTGCAGGAATGGTCGCACGCGAAATTCGGCGTCACACCGATCTACCGGGTTGATGAACGCAGCGGACCGGATCATGATCCGCGTTTCAAGGTGACGGTGGAAGTTGCTGGCATTAAGCCCGAAACCGGCGTAGAGCGGTCGAAGCGTGCCGCCGAACAGGTGGCGGCAACGAAGATGCTTGAGCGCGAAGGCATTTGGCAGCAATCGCCTGCCGGAAACTGACGGGACAATGACACAAGAAGAAGAGATCGCGGCCGAAGCTGCCGCAGAAACCAATGGTCCGACGCATTCGGGCTTTGTCGCGCTGATCGGGCCGACCAATGCCGGCAAGTCGACGCTGGTGAACCGCCTCGTCGGCGCCAAGGTCTCGATCGTCAGCCATAAGGTGCAGACGACGCGGGCCATCGTCCGCGGCATCGCGATCCACGACAATGCCCAGATCGTCTTCATGGATACGCCTGGTATCTTCAAGCCGCGCCGCCGACTTGACCGCGCCATGGTGACCTCGGCCTGGGGCGGTGCGAGGGATGCCGATCTGATCGTGCTGCTGATCGACAGCGAGCGCGGCCTGCGTGGCGATGCCGAAGCCATCCTCGAAGGCCTCAAGGAAGTTCGGCAGCCGAAGATCCTGCTGCTCAACAAGATCGACCGCGTCAACCGCGAGGATCTGCTGGCGCTGGCTGCTGCCGCCAACGAGAAGATCGCTTTCGATCGCACCTTCATGATCTCCGCCGAAAACGGCTCCGGCTGCGACGACCTCATGGACTACCTGGCGAAAACGCTCCCGGAGGGGCCGTGGTACTATCCGGAAGACCAGATCTCCGATCTGCCGATGCGTCAGCTCGCCGCCGAGATCACCCGCGAGAAGCTGTTTCTGCGCTTGCACCAGGAGCTTCCCTACGCCTCGCATGTCGAAACGGAGACGTGGGAAGAGCGCAAGGACGGCTCGGTGCGGATCGAGCAGGTGATCTATCTCGAGCGCGACAGCCAGAAGAAGATCGCGCTCGGCAAGGGTGGTGAAACCATCAAGGCGATCTCGACTGCGTCGCGCAAGGAATTGTCGCAGATCCTCGAACAGCCGGTCCATCTCTTCCTGTTCGTCAAGGTTCGCGAGAATTGGGGTGATGATCCCGAGCGGTTCCGCGAAATGGGTCTCGATTTCCCGAAATAAGCATGGCAAGGATTTCGTCGGGTTGGCGCCAGCCCTTTGTTTCCGCATAAAAAATTTGCCTCGCTCATGGAACAAATCCACGCCTTGCGCATTCCTTCGTGAACGGCGCGCCACTGTTGGCGCGCCGATTTTGCGACGGCAAGGGCAAGTATGGCGACGTCGAGACCCATCAATTCTTTCAAGACCCCTTGCGAGCAATGTCCCTTGCGGCCTCTGCCGCATTTCAGGGAGTTCAGCCGTGACGAGCTGGAATTCGTCTCGAGCTTCAAGAGGGGTGAGCTTGCCGTCGATGCCGGCTCCACCATCCTCGTCGAGGGCGCACATAGCGCTCATCTCTTCACGGTGCTCGCCGGCTGGGGCTTCCGCTACAAGATGCTCGAGGACGGACGCCGCCAGATTCTGAATTATATCATGCCGGGCGACCTGGTCGGCCTTCAGGGGACGATCGCCGGTGAGATGCAGCATTCCGTCGAAGCGCTTTCGCCCGTGTCCCTTTGTGTCTTCGAGCGTGACAAGCTGATGACGCTCTACAACAAGCACGCCTCGCTCGCCTTCGACATCACCTGGATCGCCGCGCGGGAGGAGCGCATCCTGGATGAGCATCTCTTGAGCGTCGGCCGCCGCACGGCGCTGGAACGAGCAGCCTATCTGATCGCTTTCCTGTTTGAGCGCGGTCGGAAGCTCAATATCTTCAACGGCCGCAAATTCATCCCCATTACCCAGCAGCACATTGCCGACACGCTCGGACTTTCCATCGTTCATACCAACAAGACCTTGAAAAAGCTCAGCGAGCGTGGGTTGATCCGCTGGCAGGAGCGCGGCTGCGAGGTGCTGAACGGCGAGGAATTGATGGCGATCGCCGGTTGGGAGGGGCTTGGAGAGGGCAAACGCCCGTTCATCTAAAGCGCGTCGCGATCTTTCAGATTCGCTCCTCGCGCTTTTGGTCTTTGTTTTGCGCATATCGTTGTCGCAAAACCGCCGCACAGTTTTGCGCGACATGCTTCAGCCAAGCAGCCTGGTTATGTCTTTTTTAAATGCAGATTAGCAGCAGGGAAAATAAACTCGGCCGTCGTCTTTGCTGCGATTTTGATTCTTATCGACCGGGCAATAAAATGGTTTATTCAGAAAAGATGGCGGAATTCACCGATAGCGTGCCATGCGGGGCACCGGAGGGCAATGATGTTGGCGAAACGGCCGGGGCGCTGCGACAGGCGCCCGACGAGGGGCATCGAATCATGAGCGCAATCCGTGTTCTGGTTCTTGAAGACAGTCTGATCATCGCGATGGAGGCGGAGGATATTCTGCGCCTGGCCGGCGTCGAGAGCATCGATATCGTCGGCAGCGTCGAACAGGCAAGGGCTGCCATTGCTGCGGAGACATATGATTTCGCCCTTCTCGACGTCAATCTCGGCGAGGGCATGAGCTTCGGATTTGCCCGCCATCTTCTCGATATCGGCATCCCCTTCGGCTTCGTCAGCGGCTATTCCGATACCGGCGATTTCCCGCCCGACCTGCAGCACATACCGCTTCTGGTGAAGCCTTTCGACGAAATGGCGATGCGGGAATTCCTGCAGAGGCTTTTCCCGGCTGTCGCCTGACGCGGTCCATGACGGAAGCCAGCCTTGCACTGCAGCGCGTCTTTCAGACGTGCAAAGGACGCTGTAACGCGTTGAATTATGCAGTAGGATGATTCGTCAGCCGTAAGGACTTCTTTCGATGCAGTGGCAGGACCATGCGATCATCCTGGGCGTCAAGCGCCACGGCGAGACGAGCGTCATCGCCGAGGTAATGACGCGTGATCGCGGCCGCCATCTCGGCCTGGTGCGCTCCGGCCGCTCGCGCGCCATGCAGCCGGTGCTGCAGGCGGGCAATGCAGTGGAGGTCGTCTGGCGGGCCCGACTTGACGAGCATCTGGGCGAATTCCGCGTCGAACCGGTGACGCTGCGCGCTGCCCGGCTGATGGAAACGGCGACCGCCGTCTACGGTGTCCAGGCGATGGGCGCGCTGCTGCGGCTGCTGCCGGAGCGTGACCCGCATCCACACCTCTTCGATGCGCTGGAGGTCATCCTCGATCACCTGCACAACCCGGCCGATGCCGGCGAACTCTTTGTGCGTTTCGAGCTTGCGGTGCTGAATGACCTCGGCTTCGGCCTCGATCTTGCCGAATGCGCCGCGACCGGCGCCCGTTCCGATCTCGCCTATGTCTCGCCGAAATCCGGCCGCGCCGTCAGCCGCGCCGCTGGTGCCCCCTGGGCGGACAAGATGCTGCTCCTGCCGCCGTTCCTTAGCATCGAGGGCAATCATGCGGCCGACTTCGGTAGTCTTTCAGCCGCATTCCGTCTGACAGGGTTCTTTCTGCATCGCCATGTCTACGAACCGCGCGGCATCGAAGCCACAGCGGCCCGCGACGGCTTCGTTCAGGCGGCACTCAAGGCGCTTAATCCAGCCTTGCGGACGCTTTCGGATCCGAATGGTGTTTCCGCCTGACCTCCGTTTTTTACGGGTGCAAAACATCCTCCGGATTTGGCGGTTTACCCACTCGTGAGCGCCTCCTATGTCTTCACAGGACTGCCAATCAAGGAGGATCTCATGCTGACCAAGCCCGCATCATCGACAACGATCACGCTCTGGAACGGTCGCGAAATTCCGCGCCTCGGCATGGGATGCTGGGCGATCGGCGGTCCCTTCTTTGCCGGCGACACGCCGCTCGGCTGGGGTGATGTCGACGACGATGAATCCGTGCAGGCGATCAACCGCGCCATCGAACTCGGCATCCGCTTCTTCGACACGGCCTCGAACTACGGCGCCGGCCACTCGGAAGAAGTGCTCGGCCGGGCGATCGGCAATCGCGACGATATTGTCATCGCCACCAAGTTCGGCTTCGCCACCGATCCGGAAACCAAGCAGGCAACCGGCGCCTTCGCCGATGAGGCCTTCATCCGCCGTTCGGTCGAGATCTCGCTGCGTCGCCTCAAGCGTGATCGCCTCGATCTCCTGCAGTTCCACCTCAATGATTTTCCGCTTGAACAGTCGGATGCCGTCTTCGATACGCTGGAGGCGCTGCGCGCCGAAGGCAAGATCGATGCGTTCGGCTGGAGCACCGATTTTCCCGATCGTGCCGCCCGTCATACCGGCCGCCAGGGCTACGTCTCGATCCAGCATACGATGAATGTTTTCGAACCGGTTCCCGAGATGATCTCGGTGATTGAGGGGAAGGGGCTGATGTCAATCAATCGCGGTCCGCTGGCGATGGGGCTGCTGACCGGCAAGTTCACCGCCGACAAGGCGGTAGGCGCCAAGGATGTCCGTGGGGCGGCCCTTGACTGGATGGTCTACTTCAAGGACGGGCGCATGGCGCCGGAATTCGCCGCAAGGCTCGATGCGGTCCGCGACCTCCTGGCATCGGGCGGCCGCACGCTGACGCAGGGCGCGCTTGCGTGGCTCTGGGCACGCTCGCCGCGCACTCTTCCCATTCCGGGCTTCCGCACCGTTGCCCAGGTGGAGGAAAATGCCGGCGCGCTGGAGAAGGGACCACTGCCCGCCGATGTCATGGCAGGCATCGATGCCGCGCTCGATCGCTTCTGAGGGTTTTAATACATGTCGCCCAAAGGCATGCATCGGTTTTGGGCGACATGCATAAATCAAAGACTCAAAGCGCATCGCATGAATCCGGTTGACGCGATGCGCTTCAGGCCGCGGCGCGACGCTTGAGCGCCCAGCCTTCCGGCCTCTCTTCAATGATGTTGACGGTGTCACCGATCGTGACCTTGCCGCTGCCGCGCGGCGTGACGTTCCAGCCGAAAAGCGGGCCGGGCACGCGCCGGTCGGCCGACATGCGGATGCGGCCCATGGCTGGCATCGGGTTTGGTCCCTCGCGGGACCCGGTCAGCTGGTCCTGAGTCGTCATGATGCAGCGGGAGCAGGGTTTGACGAGATCGAAGCGGATGCCGGCGATCTCGATCGCCGCCCAGCGGTCCTCCGCCCAGGCCTCGTCGGTATCGATGACGATGTTCGGACGGAAGCGTTCCATGCCGACACTGCCTTCGCCATGGGCGGCGAGATCGGCATTCAATGCCTTCAGCGAGCCCGTCGTCGTCACCAGGATCTGATAGCCGTCGGTAAAGGTGACGGGCGTGGCTTCGCCGGCCCATTCGGCATTTGCCGTCCGCCGGGCCTGCCCGTCGAAGAAGACCAGGCGCACCTCGCGGCCAAGCCATTCGGAAAGCTGCCGGTTGCTCTCCGGATCGGCGACGGAGGCGCTGACGGCAGATTTCCACACGGTCACGTCCATGCGGTTTTCAGGCGGAGGCGGCGCTACCGATATGTCCGTTTTCCCCTGCATCAGCAGCCGAAAGGCGCTCGCCTCCGGTCGTACCTCGATGCGTGCGAGGTCGGGCAACTCGCGCTGGGTGATGAAGTGGCCATGCGCATCGGTGATCATCGCCCGCCGATCGCCGGGAAGCCCATAGGCGTCGATGTCGGCGGCGGGCAGCGCAATGCCGCGGGCGCTCTTGAGCGGATAGATGAAGAGGTCGCTGACAAGCATGCCGTTCTCCTAGATTTCGTCCATGAATTCCGAGAGAAAATCGCGCAGGCTCTTGTCACGCGCGGCCGCCAGCCGGCGACCGGTCTCGGTTTGGAATCCTTCCGCCAGTTTGAACAGCTTCGTCTGGAAATGGTCAATGGCATAACGCTTGTCATCGAGCGGGCGGTCCGCCGCCGCCGGGTCGAACGGATCGTAGAGCCCGGATCCCAGCCGCCCGGCGATATAGAAGCAGCGGGCGACGCCGATCATACCGATCGCGTCCAGCCGGTCGGCGTCCTGCAGGATCTTAGCCTCCAGCGTCTGCGGCGCCACTCCGGCCGAGAAACTATGCGCGGTGATTGCGTGGGCTGCGGCTTCGATATCCAAGCCGCTCCAGCCGAGTTCCGCCAGGATCGCCGATGCCTTCTCGGCCGCCAAAGCCGATGCTTTTGCTCGCAGCGGCGAATTCTTCTCGACGGCGACGCAATCGTGCAGCAACACGGAAGCGGCAAGAACCCGCCCGTCGCCGCCTTCTCCCGCATGGATGCGCATGGCATTCCTGAAAACGCGCAGGATATGGGCAAGGTCGTGTGAGCCGTCGTCGCCGTCGGCCGCATGCGCAATCAGCATCTCGGCAAGCGTTTCGTGTGGGGAGAAGGCTTCAGCCGCGAACATAGCGCCACCTGTCATGAGGAAGATCGTTTTCCGCCGATAGGGCATCGGCGCGGAAGTGGATGCGGATGGGTAAGAGAATGCGACAGCCAGATCTCGGAATCGCAGCCGATTTCAAGAGCATGATGCCGAAAAGTGTGAGCGGTTTTCGGGCGACATCCTGTTCTAACGGTTTGCCGTGCGAGTCGCAATCAAGGGTGATCTCAGCGCTTGGCTTTGGGAAGACGCGTCACGCCACCGTTCTTCGGCGGCAGGGAGAGAAGATGCGGCACGTCACGCGCCGGTTTGGGCGGGCTTATGTGATAACCTTGGATCTCGTCGCATTCCTCGCATTCGAGCAGCGCCAGTTGCTCGGCGGTCTCGACACCCTCGACGGTGACGCGCATGCCGAGCGCATCGCCGAGCAGGATGATCGCGTGCATGATCGCATGCGCTTCCTTGTTGTCGACGATGTCGTTGACGAAGGATTTGTCGATCTTGATCTTGTCGAAGGGGAAGCTCGAGAGGTAGCTCAGTGAGGAATAGCCGGTTCCGAAATCGTCCATCGAGATGCGGATGCCGCGCTCCTTCAGCGCATGCAAGATCGGCAGAACTTCGCTCAGATTTTCCATCAGCACGCTCTCGGTGATTTCGAGTTCGAGCCGCGACGGCGACAGCGCGGCGGCGGCAAGCGCCTCGCTGACATCGCGCGTCAGGTCGCTGCTGCTGAACTGGATCGCCGAAACGTTGACGGCGATCTTGATGCCCTCAGGCCATTGCGCTGCATCGTTGCAGGCCCGGCGCAAAACCCAACGGCCGATATCGACGACGAGGCCGACCTCTTCGGCAAGCGGAATGAAATCCATCGGTGGAACGCGGCCTCGAACCGGGTGGTTCCAGCGGATCAGAGCTTCGAAACCGCAGATGCGCTGCTGCGAGAGGTCATAAAGCGGCTGGTAATGCAGCTCGAATTCCTCGTTCTCAACGGCTGCTTTTAGGTCCGCCTCCAGCGCGTGGCGCAGCTGCATCTGCGCTTCCATCTCACTGGCGAAGAAGCGCTCGCGTTTGCGGCCGTCCGCCTTGGCATGCGACAGCGCCACGCCGGCATTTTTAAGCAGTATATCGGTTTCCTCGCCATCCTCAGGGGCGATTGCGATGCCCATGGAGACGCTGAGCTCCACCTGTTTCTCGCCGTGGAAGAATGGCTCGGAAAGCTCCCGGCGGATCTGCTCGGCAAGCGCCGTCACGTTCCACGGCTGCTGCTTGCCCGTCTGCAGGATGGCGAATTCGTCCGAGCCCAGGCGCGCCAGGGTGTTTTCCGAACCGGCCGACGCTCGGACGCGCTCCGCGACCAGCTGCAGGATCTTGTCGCCGGCCGAAACGCCCATCGTGTTGTTGATCGATTTGAACCGGTCGAGATTGAGGTGAACGAGGGCGATCTGCTCATCCGGCTTGCGTTCCGTAAGCGTCGCATCGACCTGCTCGCGAAAATGGATGCGGTTCGGAAGGCCGGTCAGCGGGTCGTGGTGGGCGAGATAGGTGATGCGCTCGGCCGCCCTTCGATCCTCGGTGATATCGGCATGAATGGAAATATTGCTGCCGTCGGAAAGGATAGTCACCATGCTCTGGATGATGCGGCCATCATCCATCAACCATTCGCGCCGACGGAGACTACTGCTCCTTGCGGTTGCGGAGGAATGTCGCCCGGTCCGCCGGCCAGGCTTGGCGCTGGCGCTCTCCGTACCGCGCATTTTGGCCGTGAGATCGGCGATTGTCGCGCCGGCAATGACATCTTCTGCCGTGAGGTCGAAGAGCTGACGGAAGCGGATGTTGGAAATCGTCAGCCGCTGGTCGGAGTCGAAGACGCTGAGACCGAGCGGCAGGTTGTTGAGGATGATTTCGAAGAGTTTTTTCTGTCCGTCGAATGCTTGGCTGAGGGCTGACATATTGCCTCTCAGCGCATGGTTTTCCCTCAGCAGCGTTTCCGCGCTTCTCTCGATTTCGTCATAGTCGCTTTCATGGACGCGATAGGTCGCGATCACAAGATCCATCAGGCGCTGCGCATCGATCGATCCATCGGCGGCGACGGCCTCGGTGCATTGCCGCCAGAAGAGCGCTTCAGCTTTCATGTGCATGCGTCTCGCGGGACGACAGCGGAGGGAAGCGTCCCCGTTTGATGAACGTGCCTCATTTCGCCGGACATGAAAGACCTTTCTAAAGTGAATACAGAGATTGATTTTGATAAGCTGGACGCCTGCTGGTGATGCGTGAATGCCCATTTTGTATGGGCTGGATTAATATTCGGTTGCAGTGCAGCAGAGACCTCGTTGCGTTAGACGTTTGTTTTATATGTGAAAAATACCTGAAATACGGAGAAAAGCGGCCCCCTGATGCTGGCAGAAGCCTGCGCTCAAGCGTTCCGTTAACTTTTGTCAATCATCGTTAATGAGAAGTTAACAACTTATTGACGCACTGCGCAAATCAGTTTAACCACCGAGTCAGCACTGATTTTCCACGTTCGTATTGCGTACAAACACCACCGGCAAAAGGCGGTGAATGGAGGTTTGTATGACCAGCACCACATCCGTTTCAGGCACCTCATATGCATATCTGGCGACGCTTTCGCGTCTCGATGCCAATGGCGATGGCGTCCTCAGCCGCGGCGAACGTGCCGCCGAGGAGAAGCCCGGCATCATCAAGGAACTCCTGGAAGACGACACGAACGGCGACACGCAGCCGAAATTTTCCGGCAGCCTGATCGCGTTGATGATGGACACGCGCAACAGTGGCACGGCAAGCAGCATCGCCGTTTCCTATCCGTTGCAGCAGACCGCGCCGGCGACCGGCGATCAGTCCGACGATCTCTACCGTAACACCTACGGGCAGTTCGACTTCAACGCCGTCGCCTGAACGGCGTGCGATTCGGGTGATCAAGCCGGCCGTTTGGCCGGCTTTTCTCGTTCCGTCTTCTTCCTTCGATCTTCCTCGGTCAGGAACACCTTCCGGGCTGACACGTTCAGAAGGACAACCGGACGGAAGGAGATCTCCATGAAAGCCATGTGCATTATCGCCGCCCTGAGCCTGCTTGCGGTTGCATTGCCGGCGGGCGCTCAGGACAAGCAGACGGCGGTCGCCAATTTCGTCGGCAAGGACGGCAAGGAAGACGGTCGCGCGCAGCTGACGGCCGCCGCCAATGGTGGCGTCCTGATCGAAGTCGAGATATCGGGACTGCCTGTGAATAAATGGGTGGCCTTCCATGTGCATGAGACCGGCCGCTGCGACGCCGCGACCCATCACGAATCGGCGGGCGGTCATTTCAATCCTGAGAAGGCGGAGCATGGCATTCTTGCCGCCAAGGGTCCGCACGCCGGTGACATGCCCAATCAATATGTCGGGCAGGACGGCGTGTTGCGGGCGCAAATCTTCGACAGCATGGTCACGCTCGACGGCAAAACCGACGGCATTCGTGGCCGCGCATTGATGGTCCACGCAAATTCGGATGATTATCGCAGCCAGCCTTCGGGTGATGCCGGGGAAAGACTTTCCTGCGGCGTCATCCAATAGCTACGGCACAATTCCTTAATTCGGATCGGTTGAGGACAAGGCCATGCAGCAATTCTACGTGCGCACAGCGCCGCTGGTCTTAAAAGATCCGCGGCGCTGCAATGTCTTACTGCCGCGTCTGCGTCGGCTTTTCGGCGGTTGCCTCGCCGTTGGACTTTTTTGGCGGCGCGGCATCTGAAGCATCCGCCTCAGCGGCAGGATTCTTGTCGAAGGCGAGTTTCACGCGCTTCACCATGTCACGGCTGACCAGCCACCAATCGCCGGTCTTTGCCCAATAACGAAGCGTTACGGAGACCGCACCGTCACCGAGGCTGTCGATGAAGACACTGGGTGCCGGTGACGTCAGCACTCTGGAATCGGCTTTGGCAAGGCCCATCAGCCTCTCCATCGCCAGATCGATGTCATCCTCATGGGGGACGCTGATTTTCAGCTCTTCCCGGCGCGTGGGCTCGCGGCTGAAATTGGTAATCGGCGTGTTCCAAAGCGTTGAGTTCGGCGCCAACCGGTAGAGCCCGTCGCCGGTTTTGAGCTCGGTTGCAAACAATCCGATTTCGCGCACTGTGCCGGCCACGCTGCTGGTCTCGATATATTCCCCGACGCGGAAAGGCCTGAGGATCAGCAG
Organism: Rhizobium acaciae; assembly: GCF_025941625.1. Classification (NCBI taxonomy): domain Bacteria; kingdom Pseudomonadati; phylum Pseudomonadota; class Alphaproteobacteria; order Hyphomicrobiales; family Rhizobiaceae; genus Rhizobium; species Rhizobium acaciae. Next base: position 40,780 of record NZ_JAPCZO010000025.1, on the reverse strand, counting down.
CATGATGCCGGCGGCGATATTCTGCAGCGTCCCTTGCAGCGCCAGTCCGATCGCCAAGCCGGCCGCGCCGAGGGTTGCGATGATCGAGGCGGTCTGGACGCCGAATTGACCGAGCACGGTGATGAACACCAGGATGAGCAGCGCATAGCGCAGCACATTGGTGAAGAATCGCGCCAGTGTCTCGTCGATACCATGAACGCGCGACAGGCCCTCATAGGCCCAGCGGCTGGTAAAACCGGCGAGCGTCCAGCCAAGAACGAGCAGGATCACCGCTCCGAGGACGGAGAAGGAATACTGCACGGCAAGTGCGCTTGCCTGGCTGAGTGCCGTTCGCGTGGCGAGGAGGACATCGGCTGCCTGTTGTTCCATGATCTGGCCCTGTCGGTTGTTCGTGGTCGGGGGCTAGATGGAGCGGCTGGCGACAGCGTCAACCGCAGGCGCCGTCTCGGATCGCAAGCACGAAGGGCGCATTGCCGTCGGCATCGGCACCTCGTCCGATTGCCCGCACCGCCGCGACAAGCCGGCCGCTGCGGCCGAGCAGCGCGTCACCGATCTCGATAAGCCGGGCATTCGGCGTCGCGAAAGGCGAGGCGGCCCGCAGCCGGCGGGCAAGCGTTTCCTCGCTCTGATCGGGTGCCAGTGACAGCGCGGCAATGAGCGCTGCTGCCGGCGATCGCGACACGCCCATCCAGCAATGGATGAGCAGCGGCGTCTCCTGCCGCCAAGATGCGGCAAAGTCGATAATTCCGCGCACATGCGTCTCGTCAGGCGCCACGAGATCGCCGGTGCCCTTGAAGACGATATCGTTCATAGCAAGTGTCAGATGGCGCTCGGCGGCGATCACGCCCGGCCGGTGAAAGGCCTGCTCCTTGGCGATGAGGCTGATCATGTCGCGCGCCTTGTGGCGCACCGCCATTTCCGCGATGCGCGACAGCGGCGAGACGACGATGAAGGTCACGACACCATCTCCCGCTCGACCTCGATCGCTGCGAAGCGCTCGCAGAACAACCGCTGCGCTTCGATCGCCGGCAAGGGCTCGATCATCAGCATGTCCTTGCTGATGCCGCGCGGCTGGCCGAAGAACTTCTGTGCCTCGGCGGGTGTGAAACCGGCAAGCACGGTCGCTTCGAAATAGGCGGCGATCGTGTCGGCCTTCTTGATCCGGTCCTTGAGATCGCGCGAGGGATGCGGCGGCAGGCCGAAGCGCAGGTGCACTGCGGCCTCCAGTCGCTTTTCCACGGTCTTGTAGCCGCCGCCGACCACAGATTTGAACGGCGAGATCATGTCGCCGATCACATATTCGGGTGCATCGTGCAGCAGCGCCATCAGGCACTCCTGCGGCCGCGCGTCGTTGAAGCGGCGGAAGATATCCTCGACGACCAGACTGTGCTGGGCCACCGAAAAAGCATGATCGCCGGAGGTCTGGCCGTTCCAGCGGGCCACGCGCGCAAGCCCGTGAGCGATGTCGATGAGTTCGACGTCGAGCGGCGAGGGGTCGAGCAGGTCGAGCCTGCGCCCGGACAGCATGCGCTGCCAGGCACGCGGAGCTTTCGTCGGTGTCACGCGCTGGCCTCGTCGGCGCTGGCAGGAAAGACGAGACCGGACCATGCCGGCAGGACGAGGTAAACAGGCGTGTTGCCGGCCAGCAGCGGCGTGCCTGCCGCCATCGCGGCGCCGGCGCGGTCGACGCGCACGATCGCAAGTCCATTGCCGCCATCGACCGAACCGAGCGTTCCCACAGGCTTGCCGGCAGCGGTAATCTCCGTCCCGGTCCCCGGCAGATCCGTCGCGGCGGACACCGTCACGACGCGCCGGCGCGCGGTGCCGCGATGTTGCATGCGTGAAACGACCTCCTGGCCGACATAGCAGCCTTTCCTGAAGGAGAGGCCACCGTTGAAATCCATCAGCACGTCATGCGGGAAGGCGTCCTGCAGGGCGAAGTCAGATCCTGATGTGACGATGCCGTGGCGGATGCGCAGCGCGTCGTAGAGCGCTTCTTTGCCATCACCATGTTTGCCGGACCGGCGGATCAGCGTGATGCCCGCCTTGGCGAAGCGGCTGTCTCGGGCGCCTTGGCTGTCCCGGGCGCCCTGGCTGCCGTCGGCGTCCTCACTCCAGGAAACGGTGACGCCCTCTTCCGTGCTTGGCGCAAGTGTGACGGCGGCGCGCAGCTTGTACATCGTCAGTCGCTTCAGCAGGCCGTCGCGCTGGCCGGCATCGGTCTCGATCATGTAACCTTCGCCGTCCCGCCAGATCACGAAGTCGAACAGGATCTTGCCCTGCGGCGTCAGCAATGCCCCGGGCCGCGCCTCGTCGGCCCCGAGCGCGGCGATATCGGTGGTGATCAGGTTCTGCAGGAAGGATTGGGCTTCCGCGCCGCTGACGAAGAGCAAGGAACGGTCTTTCAGGAATACGGCTGGCATGGCGGAACCTGTCGCGTTGGTTATCGCTCAGAGGTATGTCTTCATGAGGTGGATCGCAAGCGTCATGCGAAACGTGAAAAGCGCAGGCGAGACGGGCATCAATCGCCCGCTGTGAAGAATTTCCATTTACCCTCAGGCGTGATGCCGAGGCGATAGAAATTATATCCGCCGAATTCCTGCATGTCGGAGAGATCGCCGGCCGTGACGATGCGCAGCAGCTCGACGCGCTCCGGCGGTGTCAGCGACTTCAGGTCCTTCTCGGCAAAATAGGGCCAGACATACATGTCGTCGGGCGTGCCCTGGCCGACATGCACGAAGCCGGTCGAGATGATGTCGAGCATGATGGCAAGAATCTCGTCGCCGTCAGGATCGCCCGACAGATCCTTCAGCGTGCCGATCGGATCGTCGGTCGGTTCGCCGACAGTCACCTGCGTCTGGTCGGCGCCGGCGCCCATCAGCGGCCGCAGCCGCTCGAGATCGCCGGATGCGGCCGCCTCGACGATCTGCTCGCGCATCTTGCGAACCGGCTCCGGCACCTTGCTGATATCGTAGATCACTTCTGTGGGCTTGGAATTGTCCTGAGCCCCCGGCGTCTTGTCGACACCCTGATTGTTCTGGCTGTTGACCAGCGGCTCGGCCATGGGAACACCGGGAGTGGCCCCCTGCGGCTGGCTCTGTCCCTGAGCGCTTCCCTGTGCGGGCGTCTCGTTGGCCGCCTGGCCGGGGATCTTGTGCAGTTCGGAAAGCGCGTAGGCTGCCGGCGCAAGGAAAACATTGCCGGCGGCGAGGCTGAACGCAAGCAGCACCGGCGCGAGCGAAATTCGCGAATCTTTCTCTTTACCGGCGTGCATCAAACTCTCTGATAACAATTATTGCAGGGTGCGGTTCGCGGAGAATTCGCCGGCAAGCATGCGCTCACGCAGCGAGTCCAGCAGGGCTTCGGCGCTCTTTTCCCCATGCAATCTGATCGTCTCGCGCAGCGCATGTGCAATGGCAGCATCAGCGATGATTTCAGGCTCGATCCCGTCGGCCATGCCATCGGCCCAAGCCTCGTTCTGGTACTCCAGAGCTGCCTGCATCTTTTCGTGGACGATCATGTCGTCGATGTCGTTGAGGCTTGCTTCCATTGTTTTTTCCTCAGAACTTCTCATGTCTTACTGCACCGTTAACAACACTAACAGCCTTTTCCCAAAACGACACGTCCGCTTGCGAAAACAGGTTAATTAAACGTCAATTTCCAAAGCGCGAGGTAATTTCTGTGGCAAGTGTTGCACCTTCGTTACGGTAGCGCTCTTCTGCCACGATGGCCGCCGGGGTGCAATCCGTATAGACCGAGGCGAAGGCGCGATAGCCGCGATTGAAGGCCGCTGTCAGCTTTTCCTTGCGCTGCGGCTCGTTGCCGGTCTCCGAATCGAGCAGCTGCTGCATGCCGTTTCGCCACTCGTCGCCACCCGCCGCCTTGCACAGCGTTCTCAGATAATGCACAGAACCCAGCACCTCGGCGAACCGCGCCAGCTTGTCGTCATAGGGCACGTTCACGATCGGCGGTGCAATCTCCTCCTCCTGTGGAGGCGGCGTATTCTTGCCCTGCGCCATCGTGGGGCCGGCGAGCACGAGCAGGGACAGAAAAACGCGTCGAACCGGAATCATGCTCACAGTTGATACGCTCAGCATGACGGCAACAAGGCGTGCTTCAAAGTTTCCACGTCTATTCGCCGCCCGCCAGCCGCTCCGCGCATTCGAGCACGCTCTGCGGTACGGGCAATTGCCGGATTTCCTCCACCGTGTACCAGCCGAGGGCTGCCGCATCGTCGGCGGCTTCCGCCACGGCATCCCGATCCGCATCGACGCGAAAGACCGACAGCAGAAAATGGCTCTTGACGCTGCCGTCGGCCGCATGCGTCTTCAGGTCGTAGGCCGAAAACAGCCGCGGATTACGTGCCGAAATGCCGGTCTCTTCGTGGAGTTCGCGCAAAGCCGTTTGCTCCGGCGTTTCGCCGGGCTCGGCCCGCCCGCCGGGAAAGGCGTACATGTCGGCGGAGGGCGGATTGCGCCGCAACACGAGGAGGAATCGTCCGTCGCGTTCGAGAATGGCGGAGGAGGCGGCTTTGGCGGTGGAGATCATCGGAGACTGCTCTTGCTGTGATGGCCCATCTTATCGGAGGAATAGTGCGACGGAGATTCGAAAGGTGCTTCCATGACCTACATCATTTTTGCGTTTGCTGCCCTCTTCGAGATCGCCGGCTGCTTTGCCTTCTGGGCATGGCTGAAGCTCGAAAAACCCATCTGGTGGCTGGCGCCGGGCATGGTCTCTCTGGCACTTTTCGCCTGGCTTCTGACGCTGGTGCCGAGCGAGGCCGCCGGCCGCACCTTCGCAGCCTATGGCGGCATCTACATCCTCGCTTCGCTGCTCTGGCTGTGGTTGGTCGAGAGCCGCGTGCCGGATCGTTACGATATCGGCGGCGCGCTGATCTGCCTTGCCGGCGCCAGCCTCATCCTCTTCGCACCGAGAGGCTGAGGCGCCTTGACCTGATACAAGCGGGGTGCAAAGACAGGCCGATGTGTGGACGTTTCGCCCTGACAGTCTCCAGCGCCGACCTGCGCGAATTCTTCTCCGGTCTCGATCTCGACGATTTTCCGGCGCGCTACAACATCGCGCCTACGCAGCCGATCCTCGTCGTCATATCAGGCGAGGGCAGGGAGCAGGGCAGCAACTTGGCCGACCGACGCGCCGTGCTCGTGCGCTGGGGCCTCACGCCGGGCTGGGTCAAGGATCCGAGAGATTTCCCGCTGCTGATCAACGCGCGCTCCGAAACCGCGATTGGCAAGGCCTCTTTCCGCGCCGCCATGCGTCATCGCCGCGTGCTTATTCCGGCCTCCGGTTTCTATGAATGGCATCGCCCGCCGAAGGAAAGCGGCGAGCGGCCGCAGGCCTACTGGATCAGTCCGCGCCAGGGTGGGGTCATCGCCTTTGCCGGGCTGATGGAGACATGGTCCTCGGCCGACGGCTCCGAGGTCGATACCGGCGCGATCCTGACGACATCGGCCAATTCAGCCATCTCGGCGATCCACGATCGCATGCCCATCGTCATCAGACCTGAGGATTTCACGCGCTGGCTCGATTGCAAGACGCAGGAACCGCGCGAGGTGGTCGACCTGATGCAGCCGGTTCAGGATGATTTCTTCGAGGCCATACCGGTCTCCGACAAGGTCAACAAGGTTGCCAACATGGGTCCCGACCTGCAGGAGCCCGTCGTGAACGAAAAGCCGTTGAAGGCGCCCGATAAGCAAAAGCCTGACGACGGCCAGCTCAGCTTCTTCTGAAACGGGAACCGCTGGCTTTTGCTTGGTGCTGCGTCCGCTTCGTTCGTCTGGTTCTTCGGGTGGGTTATGGCACGGGGTTGCTGTAGCCGATCTTCCCCAGACCCGCCGCATAGCGGGTTTGGGACCGCATAATCCGCATCGTCATGGGCTTTGACGATAAGCCTCGTCATTGTCTTCGTCAGCGATGCCTAACGCATGTCACTCGAGCACGCCGCAGTTTCGGGATGGCGACATGCAGGGGGCAGACTTGAAGCGCCGATGATTCCGGATTGAAGCACCGGGGCGCTTCAAGCGGATTTCTTGACGCTGCCCGGCTTGTGCTTCGCCATCAGTGATGCAGCCGCAACAGCCTTCAGGCCGACGGGGCGATAGTTGGCGGCGAGGTCTGGCTTGGCCGCCTGCTGTTCGCCGGTACTGCTCTTCTTCGAAGTCACGATACTCTCCTTGCGTGGTTCTTCCCTGGGTATTGATGTTTCATCACGAATAGCGACAAAACGGGGGCGTCGCTTATCAGGATTTGTAACCGCGCACCATAATTCGCGAGGCTTAACTGAAGCCTGCGTCGGTTAATACTTACTGAAGAGAGCAGTTCCGATAAAAGTGCGAAAGCGGTTTTCTGGGGAAAGGCGCGGAACGGTTTTCACCCGGATAAGCGCACGGTTTGTCCGGGGAAAACGCATGCTTTTCCCGGGGATCCGTCAGACGAAGGGAGAGAAACACTTCCGTCATTAAAGCAGGTCGCGCAAAAGTGTGCAGTGGTTTTGCGACAACGACATGCGTAAAAACAAAGAGCTAAAGCGCGAGGGCGAATCTGAAAGATCGCGACGCGCTTTAGAGAAATCCGGAAATGCTCGGCGATCAGATGTGCCGGCCGATATCGTCGTCGCCGATGCCCGGCTCCTCGATCGTCAGCGTCCCGTATTTCCGCCGCCATTTCCGCGCACCGAAGGGAAGCGATAGGAGGTAGGCGGCAACGGTGAAGACCATCACCTCCCAGGTGTAGCTCATCAGCAGAGCCACATACAGCACGACGCCGAGCATCATCGGCAGCACGAGATCGCGCCGCAAGCGATTGCCTTCCGATTTGCCCGACCAGACCGGCAGCCGGCTGATCAGCAGGAAGGCAATAAGCACGGTATAGATCGACGAGAGATAGGCGAAGGTGCGGTCCGTCGCCAGCCCGAGGAAGCCGAGATAGACCGGCAGCAGCACCAGCATGGCGCCGGCCGGCGCCGGCACGCCGACGAAATATTCCGATTGCCAGCTCGCCTTGTTTTCGCGTTCGGCCATGACGTTGAAACGGGCAAGGCGAAGCCCGGCGGCGATCGCATAGATCAGGGCAGCGATCCAGCCGAGCGAGCGCGCCTGGTCGAGCGCGAAGACATAAACGACGAGGGCGGGCGCGACGCCGAAATTGACGATGTCGGCAAGCGAATCCATCTGCGCGCCGAATTTGGAAGTCGCCTTCATCAGCCGCGCCACGCGCCCGTCGATGCCGTCGAGGAAGGCGGCGAGCAGTACCATGGAGACGGCGAGCTCATAACGATTCTCGAAAGCCAGCCGGATGCCGGTCAGCCCGGCGCAGATCGCCAGAATGGTGATGAGGTTCGGAAAGACGAGCCGGAGCGGGATTTCGCGCAGACGCGGGCCGCGGGCGGAATCATCCGGCCCATTGGGCTCGAAAGGCGGAAAAGGCGTTTCCATATCGCGTTCCAATCGTTCCTAAAGCAATTCCAGCAAAACTGCTCAGCGGTCACTTCCGTGAAAGCTGAACCGCTCTAGCTGCGGCGGCTGATGACGGGACCCCTGGCGGAGGCGAATTCGGCGATGACGGTTTCTCCCGCAACCGCCGTCTGGCCGAGCGAGACGCGTGGCGCAGCACCGGCGGGCAGGAATACGTCGAGCCGCGAGCCGAAACGGATCAGCCCGAAGCGCTCGCCGGCATCCACCGGCTCGTTGGGGTTTGCCCAGCAGAGGATACGCCGCGCCACGAGGCCGGCGATCTGCACGACGCCGATCTGGCCGTGCTGGGTTTCGATCACCAGCCCGTTACGCTCATTGTCTTCGCTCGCCTTGTCGAGCTCGGCATTGACGAAGCTGCCGGAGCGGTAGTTGATGCTGACGATGCGCCCTCGCATCGGCGCCCGGTTCACATGGCAATTGAAGACGTTCATGAAGACCGAGATGCGCAGCATCGGCTCGGAGCCGAGGTTGAGCTCGGCCGGCGGGGTCACCATCTGGATCGCCGAGACCTTGCCGTCGGCGGGAGAGATCACCAGGTCGTCGTCCTGCGGGGTCACGCGCTCCGGATCACGGAAGAAATAGGCGCACCAGAGTGTGAAGATCATGCCGATCCAGAAGAGCGGCTTGAAGATCCAGCCCAGGACCAGCGACGCGACGAAGAAGGCGGCAACGAAGGGATAACCCTCCTTGTGCACGGGGACGATCGTGTTGCGAACCGTGTTGAACAGGCTCATGGCTGCCGGTCTCCTTGCGTTTTCGATTTTGCTGGTTAGCGAAAAACCGTCCCCGGGGCAATGCTGTGGCCTCGGCCCTGGTTCCCACGCCGAGGTTCTAAACAACAAAAGGCGGCCGGCGTCGGTTTCCCCTTGTCAGCTTGCCGGAGCAAGCCGCGTTATCACGCCGAGGTCGTCGCTTTCGCGCACCTGCTTCAGATGTTCCTCCGCCTGTGTCGCCTCGCGCTGGCGGTTCCACATCGAGGCATAAAGGCCGTTCCTTTCGAGGAGGGCGGCATGTGTTCCGCGCTCGGCGATCTCGCCGCTTTTGAGCACGATGATTTCATCGGCGCTGATGACAGTCGAAAGCCGGTGGGCGATAACAAGCGTCGTGCGGTTCTTCGAAACCAGGTCGAGTGCCTCCTGGATCTCCCGTTCCGTGGTCGTGTCGAGCGCCGACGTGGCCTCGTCGAGGATCAGGATCGGTGGCGCCTTGAGGATGGTGCGGGCAATCGCCACCCGCTGCTTCTCTCCGCCCGAAAGCTTCAGCCCGCGCTCGCCGACCTTGGTTTCGAAACCCTCGGGCAGCGTTTCGATGAAATGCGCGATCTGCGCCACCTCGGCGGCGGCAAAGACTTCGCCGTCGCTGGCCGATGTGCGCCCATAGCGGATGTTGTAGGCGACCGTGTCGTTGAAGAGCACGGTATCCTGCGGCACCATGCCGATCACCGAGCGCAGACTCTTCTGCGTCACCGTGCGGATATCCTGACCGTCGACGGTGATTGCGCCGCTCTGAATATCGTAGAAACGATAGAGCAGGCGCGACAGCGTCGATTTGCCCGCACCCGATGGGCCGACGACGGCGACCGTCTTGCCGGCCGGCACCTCGAAGGAAATGCCCTTCAAGATCGGACGCGCCGCATCATAGGCGAAGTGCACGTCCTTGAAGGAGATCGCGCCCTGGCCGATCCGAAGTTCGGTCGCATCGGGCGCGTCTTTGACTTCGGTCTGCACCTCAAGCAAATCGAACATCTGCTCGATATCGGTCAGCCCCTGGCGGATTTCGCGGTAGACGAAGCCGATGAAGTTGAGCGGTACGGAAAGCTGCAACAGCATCGAATTGACGAAGACGAAATCGCCGACCGTCTGTTCGCCGCGCTGCACGGCCAACGCCGACAGCACCAGCATGATGGTCGTGCCGATGCCGAAGATGACGCCCTGGCCGAAGTTCAGCCAGCCGAGCGAGGTCCAGACATCGGTCGCCGCCTTTTCGTAGCGTTCCATCGATTTGTCGAAACGCTTTGCCTCCATCTCCTCATTGCCGAAATATTTGACCGTCTCGAAATTGAGGAGAGAGTCGATCGCCTTGGTGTTGGCGTCGGTATCGCTGTCGTTCATCGACCGGCGGATGGCGATGCGCCAGTCGGATGCGCGGATCGTGAACCAGATATAGGCCCAGACGGTAAAAGCGGTAACGGCGAGATAGGAGAAGCCGTAGCCCCACCAGAAGATCACCGCCGTCAGCAGGAATTCGATGACGGTCGGGACGGAGTTGAGGATCGTGAAGCGCACGATCGTCTCGATACCCTTGGTGCCGCGCTCGATGATGCGCGATAGCCCGCCGGTCTTGCGCTCGAGATGGAAGCGTAGCGACAGCTCGTGCATGTGCACGAAGGTCCTGTAGGCGAGCTGGCGCACCGCATGTTGTCCGACACTGGCAAAGAGCGCGTCGCGCAGCTGGTTGAGGCCGAGCTGGATCAGCCGGGTGATGTTATAGGCAATCACCAGTGCGATGGCGCCGGCCAGCAGCGGCGGCACCGAGCCGGCAAGATCCATCCTGCCGTTCAGCGCATCGGTCGACCACTTGAAGAAATAGGGGACGAGCAGCAGTACGAATTTGGAGATCAGCAGAAAGACCGAGGCCCAGACGACGCGCATCTTCAGGTCGGGCCGGCCGGCCGGCCACATATAGGGCCAGAGGTTGAGAAGCGTCTGCGGCAGGTTGGATTCCGAGACTGTTTTGCCGTTTACCATGCTTGTCTCCAGCCCGGATGGGCTTGCCGCGATTGCGGCGATTCGATGCCGGCAGGAGTGCGGAACCGGGACGTGCCTGAAAGCGCTTCCCACAACCCGCAGCCGCCACCGCCAGATAGGGCGCAGGGCGGACGAATACAACAATTGCTGGGGTAAGGAAACGACGAGGCCGGGCGACTACAGCGCCGCGCGTCTTTTCAGACGCGCAAAGGACGCTGTAGCACTTTGAACTCCCGCCCGGCCTCGTCGTGTTGTTTTGCGGCTTAGAGATGCTGGCCGGACATGCGCTTGCGGTGCAGCTCTTCGGCATTCGGCAACACATCCTTCGGCAGGCCGAAGATCTGACCGGGGCGGATGCGATCGGGATTGATGATCTTGTCCTCGTTGGCGATGTAGATCGTCGTGTAACGAACGCCGAGGCCATAGGTGCGGCGCGAGATCTGCCACAGCGTATCGCCGCGGCGAATGATGACTGCCGCATTGTTTGCCGTCAGCGGCGCCTGTTCGATCGTCTTCGGCTGGTTGCTTCCGACATCGTCTGCAGATGGCGTTGCCGGCGCGGGTGCGGCGGTGAGTTCGGCGATGATCCCGCCCAGCTTGTCGAGTGCGGCGCCGACGGACTTCGCATCCCCAGGCAGGCCCTGCAGCAGCTTCAGCGCATTGCCGGCGATCTGCGAGGAGGAACCGGACGCTTGCTTGAAGACATCTGGCGCATCGGCGGCCGGGCGGAACTCGGCGACGGAGCGCAGCGCGAATTCCGTTGCCGAGCGCGCCGCCGCAAGCTGTTCGGCCCCGGGCAGCTTGCCATCGGCAAACAGGCCCTTCAGCAGGCCGAAGGCTTTGCCGACTTCGACTTTGAGTTTGTCGAGCTCGCCTTCGTCGAGCGGCACCATCGAGGAAGCGCCGTTGGCGTCGGCGGGTGCCGATTGCGCGGCGACCCTCACCTGATCGCCGGCCGGGCGATTGAAATTCACCGCCGCACGCACGATCACCTTGCCTGCGGGATCGACGACATCGACGCGGATCTTGTGGTCGCCGACTGAAAGCGCCACCACACCGTCGATGACGAAATGTCCGTCGGAGCCGGCCGTGTCCTGGCCGACGAGGCTGTCGTCGGCATAACCGATGACCTTGGCATTGGAGCGCGTCGTGCCGGCAATGAAGATCTTGTTGCCCTCGATTTCGACGGCATTGACCATCACATCGGGCACATTCGTTTTATCCGGTGCCGTAGCTGCGCCATCCGAGGAGGTGTCGGTGAGGTTCGGCGTCTGCAGCGCCAGCTCGCCGGTCGGTGCAGCTGTTGCGGCAGGCGCAGCCGAGCTTTCGCCGGTTGCCGGCTTGTCCGCAGGCGGCGCCATCGGGTTGGAGGCATCGGCAACTTCGGTTCCGGCCTTCGGCGCGGTAATGATGCGGCTCGCCGCGCCGGGTTTGGAGACCATGGCGAGCAGATTGGCGCCATTGCCATCCTTCGGCACGGAAATGGTCGCGACTTCTTCGGAAAGCGTGCTCTTGCCGTCCTTGCCCGTGAACTTGAGCACGAGCTGGTGGTCGCCAGCCGGAAGCGGATCGTCGAGAACGGCAGCAAAATCGCCGCTCGCATCGACATTGGCCGTCGTCACCACCTTCTCGCCGTCGAGCACCTCGAGCTTGCCGTTCGGCTCGGCGGAACCGGCGATCACCGTCGATCCGTCGGGCTCGACGCGCAATACGTCGAAGGCAGGAATCTTCGGGCCGGTATTTTCCGCTGCCGTATTCGCCCCAGGGGCGGTCTCCGGCGCACCGGTCAGCGCAACCTCGGCCTTGGCGATCGCGGCAAGCGCACCGGCGATGTTCTCGGGCAGCGACCGGACGATGGCGAGCGCCTTCGCGCCGCCGTCCTTGGCCTTGGCGGCAAGGGTCTGGGTCGCGGGATCGAGGCCCTCGGGAATGGTGAAATCGGCAAGCGCGGTCAGCGCGTTGACGGCTTTAGTCTTGGCGGCAGTGAAGACATCGATGGCCGGGCCTTTGCCGTCGGCAAACAGCGCCTTGAGCTCGCTGAGCGATACGCCGGCATCGGCCGAAAGGCGACCCACTTTGTCGGCGACCGCAGCCGCGTCGCCCACGGCGGAGCGCGATGTCTTTGCCGCCTCGTTAACCGTGTTCTTGACCTCCGTGCTCGCCTGGTTGATGGCGTCGCCGACCTTGGTTGCATCGCCGCCGATGCGCGGCATGACGACAAACACCATCAGTAGGATTGCGATTGCGAGGACTGCAAGAGCCAGCAAGCCGGCACGGTTCTTCATCATTATGTCTCCCAAGGCGGCAATTTGCCGTAATACCCAAAATTGCTAGCGATTCCCGTTGCTTTCCACAAGCATTCAAAGCAATTAGGCAAGCTAGGCACGCTGCTTTTCAGTCAATTTTCTTGACTGCATTGAAATGGAATAGTTGTTTTGCCCTCATGACCGAACAATCTGTATCGATTCGATCCATCTGCGTTTACTGCGGCTCCAGGCCGGGACGCGATCCTTCCCACATGGCGGCCGGGCGTGCTCTCGGAAGAGAGATCGCCGAATACGGCCTGCGCCTGGTCTATGGCGGGGGTACCAAAGGCATCATGGGCGCGGTTGCCAGCGGCGTGCTTTCAGGCGGCGGTCAGGTCACGGGCATCATTCCCGAATTCCTGATCGATATGGAAGCGACTCGCCACTCGCTCGGTCAGCTCAACGAACTCATTGTAACCCCTGACATGCATGCGCGCAAACACACCATGTTCGAGCGCTCCGATGCCTTCGTCGCGCTGCCCGGCGGCATCGGTACGCTGGAGGAGATCGTCGAGATCATGACCTGGGCGCAGCTCGGCCGCCATGAGAAGCCGATGGTCTTTGCCAACGTCAACGGGTTCTGGGATCCGATGATGGAACTGATGCGCCATATGACCGAAGAAGGCTTCCTGCACACCGCCCACCGGGTGCAGCCGCTGGTCGTCGACGAGATCTCCGGCATCATTCCGGCGATCATGGCCCAGGCAGCCCAGCTCGCGGCCGATCGTGACGGCGAGGACGAGGTGATTTCGAAGATGTAGGCGGGCGCGCCTGTGGAGCGGCCCGGCTTTCACGGAAGCGCCGAACCGCTCCAAGCTTTTGTTTTACGCAATCCCGGACGCAAAACCGCTGCGCACTTTGCTGGAATTGCTCTAGCGCCCCCGGCTTCCCTTCAGCATCGACCAGCTATAGAGGAACAGCCCCGCCCAGATCAGCGGGAAGGCGATCATGCGCGCCGTGCCGAATGGCTCGTGGAAGACGAAGACCGCGATCAGGAAGATCATCGTCGGCGCGATATATTGCATGATGCCGATCGTCGAGAGTTTCAAGAGCTTGGCGCCGTTCGCATAGATCATCAGCGGCACGGCGGTGATGACGCCGCAGCCGAGCAGCAGGGTCGTGTCGGCAAGACCGGTGCGGTAGAGGTGGCCCTGGCCGCCGAATTCGAGATAGAGGATGTAGAGGAGGGCCGGCCCGCTGAGGATCAGCACTTCGAGGAAGAAGCCCTGGTTCGGCCCGAGCGGCAGCGTCTTGCGCAACAGGGCGTAGAACCCCCAGCTGATCGCCAGCGTCAGCGCCACCCACGGGATGCCGCCGCTGTCCAGTGCGAGAATGGCGACGGCAAGCGCCGCAAGCGCGATCGCGGCGATCTGCAGCGGTTGCAGCTTTTCCTTGAGGAACACAGCGCCGAGGAAGATGCTGAACAGCGGATTGATGAAATAACCGAGTGCTGCATCGAGCGAATGGCCGGCGCCGATCGCCCAGACATAGGTACCCCAGTTGACGGTGATCAGCGACGCCGTCAGCGCCGCCATCGCCAGCATGCGCGGCGAGCTCAGTGCTGCGCGGATATCCTGCGTGCGCCCGAGCACGAACAGCACGATGCCCGCCAGCGGCAGCGACCAGACGATGCGATGGGCGATCACCTCGGCCGGCGAGATATGCGCCACCGCCTTCATGTAGATCGGCAGGAAGCCCCAGAGCAGATAGGCCGTCAGCGCGAAGGCGAACCCGCGCGGACTGTCTTCGTTCTTGGCCAACGGAACGGATGCATCGGTCGACATCGGTGTTTCCATCTTTGTTCTTCTTCTGATCCGGCCTAGCTTAAGCGCCGTGAATAGGCCAATTCATTTCGTTGAATGAAGGGTGAGAGGATTTGAAGCGGGAGACGACGCGATGATCCGGCTCCCTGCGCTGGAAGCCGGCGTCCGAAGGAAGCGAATGGTATTCGGGCGAGGGGTGGGACCCCGTCGCCGAGCCGCGGAATGGGTTTATTCCGCCGCGATCTTGCCCGCCAGCTGCCGGTTCTTCATCAGCTTGTAGATGACCGAATCCATCAAAGCCTGGAACGAAGCGTCGATGATGTTCTCGGAGACGCCGACCGTCCACCAGCGTACACCGTCGCTGTCGGTGGATTCGATCAGCACGCGGGTGATCGCCTCCGTGCCGCCATTGAGGATACGCACCTTGAAGTCGGCGAGCACCAGATCGTCGATCTCGTGCTGGTATTTGCCGAAATCCTTGCGCAGCGCGAGGTCGAGTGCGTTGACCGGGCCTTCGGCATCGGCAACCGACATCAGCGTCTGGCCGTCGATGGTGATCTTGACCACCGCCTCCGAGACGATCTTCACGCGGCCGAGACTGTCGAAGCGGCGCTCGATCATCACGCGGAAGCCTTCGATGGTGAAGAATTCCGGGATCGTGCCGAGCGTGCGGCGCGCCAGCAGCTCGAAGCTCGCATCCGCGCCCTCATAGGCATAGCCGATCGATTCACGTTCCTTGACGATCGAGATCAGCATGTCGAGCTTCGGATCGTCCTTGGCGACCTCGATGCCGCGCCGCTTCAGCGCATTGATGAAGTTCGCCTTGCCACCCTGGTCGGAGACCATGACCTTGCGGAAGTTGCCGACGGTTTCCGGCGGCACGTGTTCATAGGTCCGCGGATCCTTGAGCAGGGCCGATGCATGAATGCCGGCCTTGGTGGCGAAGGCGGAGGCGCCGACATAGGGCATCTGGTGGTCGGGCGAGCGGTTGAGCAGCTCGTCGAAGGCATGCGAGAGCCGGGTGAGGTTGAGCAGCCGCTCCTCGTCGATCGTCGTTTCGAAACGTGTGTTGTAGGCGCTCTTCAGCGCCAGCGTCGGGATTAGCGTCACCAGATTGGCATTGCCGCAGCGCTCGCCGATACCGTTGAGTGTGCCCTGGATCTGCCGGACACCGGCTTCGACGGCGGCAAGCGAATTGGCAACCGCCTGGCCGGTGTCGTTATGCGCATGGATGCCAAGACAGTGGCCGGGAACGTCTGAGGCAATCACCGCCTCGACGATGGCGCGCACCTCGGGCGGCTGCGTGCCGCCATTGGTGTCGCAGAGCACGACCCAGCGGGCGCCGCTCTCATAGGCTGTCTTGGCGCAGGCGAGCGCATAGGCCGGATTGGCCTTGAAGCCGTCGAAGAAATGCTCGCAATCGACGATCGCCTCCTTGCCCGCGCCAACCGCCGCCTTGACGCTTTGGGCGATGCTTTCGAGGTTTTCCTCGTTGGTGCAGCCGAGCGCCACCGCGACATGATAATCCCAGCTTTTGGCGACGAAACAGATGGCGTCGGATTTCGCCTGCAACAGCCCGGCAATGCCGGGATCGTTGGAGACCGAAACGCCCGCCCGCTTCGTCATGCCAAAGGCGACGAAGCTGGCCTGGCTGGTGCGCTTCTCGCTGAAGAAGGCCGTATCCGTCGGATTGGCGCCGGGATATCCGCCCTCGACGTAATCGATGCCGAATTCGTCCAGCATGGCGGCGATCGCAATCTTGTCCTCGACGGAAAAATCGATGCCGGGCGTCTGCTGCCCGTCCCGGAGCGTCGTGTCGAAGAGGTAGATGCGTTCTTTCATGTCGGTTCCTCCCGCCAGGCGGGTTGCTATGGAGTGCGGATGCTGCCCCTCATCCGGCTGCCGCCACCTTCTCCCCGTTCTGACGGGGAGAAGGGATATGCCGCACCGTATCGCGGGGCACGTCCCCTCTCCCCGCAGGCGGGGAGAGGGTTAGGGTGAGGGGCTGCCCCAATGCTAACGATCAGTCTTGCTTCCCGGCAAACTTATCCGTCGCCCGGATCAGCTGGTCGAGAATCCCGGGCTCCGAATAGGCATGGCCCGCGCCCTCGATCAGGTGGAACTCCGCCTTCGGCCAGGCCTTGTGCAGCAGCCAGGCATATTTGGCCGGGCAGGGCATGTCGTAGCGTCCATGTACGATGACGCCCGGAATATCGCTGAGCCTGCCGGCATCGCGGATCAACTGTCCCTCGTCCATCCAGCCGGCATTGACGAAGAAATGGTTTTCGATGCGCGCAAATGCATAAGCGAATTCCGGCTCCTCGAACTTGAAGCTCGTCGAAGGTTCCGGCAGCAGCGTGATCGTTTCGCCTTCCCAGATGCTCCAGGCCTGTGCGGCCGCGAGGCGCACGTTCTTGTCCTCATGCGTCAGGCGACGATGATAGGCGTGCATCATCTCATGCCGCTCGTCCGGCGGAATGGGCGCGATGAACCGCTCCCACTTGTCCGGGAACATTTCCGAGACGCCGAATTGGTAGTACCAGTCGAGCTCGGCCTTGGTCAGCGTATAGATGCCGCGCAGGATGAGCTCGGAGACATGCTCTAGATGTGTCTCGGCATAGGCGAGGGCCAGCGTCGAGCCCCAGGAGCCGCCGAACACCTGCCAGCTGTCGACGCCTATCATCTCGCGCAGCCGCTCGATATCGGCGACGAGGTGCCAGGTGGTGTTGGCAACGAGTTCCGCATGCGGCGTCGACCTGCCGCAACCGCGCTGGTCGAACAGCATGACGTCGTAGAGAGTGGGATCGAAAAGCCGGCGATGGGCGGGCGAAATGCCGCCGCCTGGGCCGCCATGCAGGAAGACGGCGGGCTTGGCGCCGGGCGTTCCCGAGCGCTCCCAATAGATCACATGGCCGTCGCCGACATCGAGATGGCCGGAGGCATAGGGTTCGATTTCGGGATAGAGCGTGCGCAGTATCTCGGTCATATCTTCACGCCTTTCGCGGGCCAGACTTCTGTGTCGTGATCGGGATGCTGGAAGGAGATGATCGCCTCCTGCCGTGCGTAGAAATCCTGATCCTTCAGCACCGGCGCCTCGAAGATTTCCTCGACCCAGGGCAGGCGGGCCTCGTAATTGACCTGGATCAGCGGAGCGAGGTCGCTGCGGTCGTCGAAGGTGCCGATTGCAAGCTCGAGCCCACCCGGATGACGATAGGTCATCGGCGTGCCGCAATTGCTGCAGAAGCCGCGCTCGATATTGACCGAGGACTGAAAGTAGCTCGGCTCGCCGCGCGTCCACTCGATCCCTTCCTCAGGCGCGGTGACGAGCGCCGAGAAGAAGCCGCCGAACTGCTTCTGGCACATACGGCAATGGCAGATCGAGGGTCGCCCCAGTTTACCTGAGATGCGGAAGCGCACGGCACCGCACTGGCATCCGCCTGTCTTTATCGTGTCCTTCATGAGCTTTCTCCGAGGGGCCAGTTTTGCGTGTCGTGGTCGGGGTGCTGATGGTTGCTTGCCGCGATCGCGTCCTCGCGGTCGGGCGTTTCAGGCTGTGGTTCCCGCGGCAGGCCGTCGAGCGTGTGAAACCAGGACATCTTGCGGCCGGTGTTCGATTGCATTACCGGTTTGACCGCATCGGGATCATCAAGCGAGCCGAGCGTGATGTTGATGAAGTCCGCTTCGGGAATATCGTAGAACAGCGGCGTGCCGCAATCGCCGCAGAAACCGCGCCGCACCAGATCCGAGGACTGAAACCATTTCGGTGCGCCGCGCGTGAAGGCAAAATCGCTGCGCATCACGCCGGCAAGCGGCATGAAGTAATTGCCGGCCGCCTTCTGGCACATGCGGCAATGGCAAAGATGGGGATAGCCGAGTTCGCCTTTGGCGCGGTAACGCACCGCCCCGCACTGGCACCCGCCGCTTCTGTCTGATTCCGCCGTCATCCGAGCTCCTTCGGTGGCCATGCCTGAGTCTCATGATCGGGATGCTGGTGGGAGACGAGCTCGAGCAGGAAGGGGGCGGCCTGCGCATCCTCCTCCGTCCGGTGCCCCGGCAATTCGTGCAGATGATCGACGAAACCGATCTTGCCTTCGATGCCGAATTGGACCACCGGCGGAAATGCCGAAGGATCGTCGAAGGCGCCGGCGGCAATCGCCATTCCATCCGGCGCTTCATAGGTGAGCGGCGTGCCGCAGTCGCCGCAAAAGCCGCGCTCGACAAAGTTGGAAGAGCGGAATTTTTTCCGCTCTCCACGTGTCCATTCGAAATCGGCGCCGCGCACCGAGACCAGCGGCGCATAATAAGCACCGAACGCCTTCTGGCACATACGGCAATGACAGATCGACGAATCCTTGATGTCGCCGCTGACGCGGAAACGGATCGCTCCGCATTGGCAACCGCCGGTATAGGTGGTCATCGACTATTCCTCCCTCGGGATTCCAGCCTAGGCGCCAAGACCCCTCCCAACCCTCCCCACAAGGGGGAGGGCTCTCTTGTGGCACCGCCTTCGCTTCCGCCTCGAATATTTGCGGTTGTGGTGATGTCGCATCGGAGCAGCGCGGCACTATAGCCCCTCCCCCTTGTGGGGAGGGGTTGGGGAGGGGTCTTATCCCAACACGCCACTCTCACCGCTTGACCTCCCACGTCGTCACGCGCTCGCCGGTCACCGGATCCTTGCCGTCCTTCAACTGGATGCCCTTGGCCGTCAGCTCGTCACGGACCTTGTCAGCCTCGGTGAAGTTCTTCGCCTTCAGCATTTCGAGACGCATCGCGACCAGCGCATCGACCGCCGATGCGACGGCTTCGTCGATTTCCATCTTTTTCGGCAACAGGCCCAGAAGGTCGGCCGTTGCGGCAAAAGTGGCGCCCACGGCGGGATCCGTGTGGGCAGCTTGCGCCAACGCATGCAATGCCTGCACCGCCGCCACCGTATTGAGGTCGTCCGAAAGCGCGTTCAGCACGCTTTCATCGGGCGCCGCATCGCCTGCATCTGTTGCCGGCCATTTGGCGAGCAGACGTTCGGCCTCTTCCAGTCGCTTGATCGAGAAATCGATCGGCTCGCGGTAATGCGTCATCAGCATGGCAAGGCGCAGCACCTGGCCCGGCCATTTGCGGCCGCCGAAGATCTCCGTGTGCAGCAGCTCGTGGATAGTGACGAAATTGCCTTCGGATTTCGACATCTTGCGGCCTTCGACCTGCAGGAAGCCGTTATGCATCCAGACATTCGCCATCACCTCGGTACCGTGGGCGCAGCGCGACTGGGCGATTTCGTTTTCATGATGCGGAAAGATCAGGTCCAGCCCGCCGCCGTGAATGTCGAAGACATCGCCGAGATAACGCTTGCTCATCGCGGAGCATTCGATGTGCCAACCGGGCCGGCCGCGGCCCCATGGGCTCTCCCAGCCGGGCTCGTTATGGCTCGATAGCTTCCAGAGCACGAAATCGCTCGGGTTCTTCTTGTGCGCGTCAACAGCGATGCGGGCACCCGCTTGCTGCTCGTCGAGCGGACGCTTCGAAAGCTGACCGTAATCCGCCATGGATTTGGTGTCGAACAGCACTTCGCCCGATGCAACATAGGCATGGCCATTTCCGATCAGCTTCTCGATGATCTCGGTCATCTCGACGATATTGTCGGTGGCGCGCGGCTCGAAGTCCGGCTCCAGGCAGCCGAGTTCGGCGACATCGGCGTGAAATTGCGTCTCGGTCTTTTCGGTGACCGCGCGGATCGCGTCATTGAGCGGCAGGCCCGGATGGTCCCGAAGTGCGCGCGCATTGATCTTGTCGTCGACGTCGGTGATGTTGCGGGCATAGGTGACGTGGTCTTCGCCATAGACATGGCGCAGCAGCCGGAACAGCACGTCGAAGACGATGACCGGCCGGGCATTGCCGATATGAGCGAAGTCATAGACGGTCGGGCCGCAGACATACATGCGGACATTGTTGGGATCGATCGGCGAAAACACCGATTTTTCCCGTGTCAGCGTGTTGTACAGCTTCAGTTCCGGCGTCGCGTCCATTTCACTCTCCCAGATGCACGATCAGAAAAATATCGCGACCGGCGGACCGGGGCGTTTCGCATCTTGACTATTTGGGAGACGAAAACGGCCGGGCCAGCGCTCGCGCTAGCGAATAATCTTCCGGCAGATAATGCAGATAACCGTTTTCATGGCGGGTTTTATGGCCCGGTTCGCGCTTCCGGTCAAGGGGGCGAAGAGCGATCCAGCCGCATCAGGATCCATCCATCCGATGAATCGATTGCAGCAACCAACGTCTTTGAAACCAGTTGGCACGCCCTTGAAATTCGTCCGCCATTTTCGCGGCGCAAATCTCGCATAGCCGGTTGAGAAGTTGTGGCAAATAGGGAGGAAGGGATGCGGAAACTGACACGATCGACGATCGGAGCGACTGCAGTTCTGGTGGTCGCATTCGCGGCATATCTAGCATACGATTTCGGGATGCTCCGCTTCAACAATCCCTCTCTCAGCAACTATCCGATCCAAGGCATCGATGTCAGCCATCACCAGGGCGATATCGATTGGAAGGTTGTTGCCGCGCAGCCGAATGTCCGTTTCGCCTTCATGAAGGCGACCGAAGGCGGAGATCATCGGGATTCCAAGTTCGCCGACAACTGGCAGCGCGCTGGAGATGCGGGAGTGGTCAGGGGCGCTTATCATTTCTTCACCTTCTGCCGCCCGGGCAAGGATCAGGCGCAGAATGTCCTCGCGACCGTGCCGAAGGAGCAGGGAACTCTGCCGATCGCCGTCGATCTGGAGTTTGTCGGCAATTGCAACAAAATCCCGACGCTCGAGGAAATGGCTGCCGAGGTGAACGCCTTCTTCACCGAGCTGAAAGGCACCTTTCCGGAGAAGCCTATTTTCTACGTCACCCAGGAGTTCTTCGATCAATATCTGAAAGGCAATGAATCACGCTTCCCCGACCACTATCTGTGGCTGCGAAGCGTGTTCAGGGAGCCGAGGCAGGAAGAATGCAGCCGTTGGTCAATCTGGCAGTTTGCCGATAACGGCACCTTGGACGGCATCCAGGGACCGGTTGACCTCAATGCTCTATGCCCGTCGGAAGCGGGCCTGGCGCATCTGTTCCCAGCCGTTGCAACGAACTGAAAGGTCCGGCCTATTCCGGCAGGCGGTAATCGACGAGCTTGTTCTCCCGGACGATGAACAGCTTGCCTGTCTCCGTCACACCAGGCCCAAGCAACGGCAGGATCGCCTTTGCGACCTCGGAGGGATGCGGCAGCGTCTGCGGATCTTCGCCCGGCACCGCCTGCGCCCGCATCGCCGTGCGTGTCGCCCCCGGATCGACGCTGGTGACCCGCAGCGGTGTGCTTTGACTTTCGCCGGCCCATGTGCGTGCCAGCGCCTCGACCGCAGCCTTGGAAGCGGAATAGGCGCCCCAGAAGGGGCGGCACTTGTGGGCAGCACCCGAAGAGATGATCACCGCGCGGCCGGCATCCGAGCGGGCCAACAACGGGTCGACCGAGCGGATCAGTCGCCATGTCGCGGTGACGTTGATGGTCATCACCTTCTCGAACACTTTCGCTTCGATATGGCCGATCGGCGAAATGACGCCGAGCACGCCGGCATTGGCGACGAGGATGTCGAGCTTGCCCCAGCGCTCGAAGATCGAGCCGCCGAGCGCGTCGATCGCATTCATGTCGGCAAGGTCGAAGGGCACGAGCGTCGCCGTGCCGCCGATGGCCTTGATCGCATCGTCGAGGTCCTCGAGTCCGCCGACTGTGCGTGCGCAGGCAATCACATGGGCGCCGGCTTTGGCAAGTTCCAGCGCCGTGAAATAGCCGATACCGCGCGACGCACCGGTGACGAGTGCGATCTTGCCCTCAAGATTGATATTCATGATGTCGTGTTCCCTCACGAAGGGAGAGGGGTGCGATGCACCCCTCGGGATGGATAATGGGAAAGCCGAGCCGTGTCAGCCGTTGCTGGCAAGCATCGAAATCTTGTTGCCCATGGACTCGCCGTTCTTGTCGAGCAGGCGGGTCGGATAGTCGCCGGTAAAATAGTGGTCGGTGAACTGCGGCCGGGCCGGGTTGCGGTCTTCACCGCCAACAGCGCGATAGAGGCCGTCGATCGACAGGAAGGCGAGTGAATCCGCGCCGATATATTTGGCCATGGCTTTGACATCGGCATATTGGTTTGCCAGCAGCTTGTCTGCGTCAGGCGTGTCGATGCCGTAGAAATCCGGGAAGAAGATCATCGGGCTTGCCACGCGGACATGGACTTCGCGCGCGCCGGCTTCACGGATCATCTGGACGATCTTGAGAGAAGTCGTGCCGCGCACGATCGAATCGTCAACCAGCACCACGCGCTTGCCTTCGATCATTGCCCGGTTGGCCGAATGCTTCAGCTTTACGCCGAAGGCGCGGATCTGCTGCGTCGGCTCGATGAAGGTGCGCCCGACATAATGGTTGCGGATGATGCCGTATTCGAAGGGAATGCCGCTCTGCTGAGCATAGCCGAGCGCCGCAGGTGTGCCGCCATCCGGCACCGGCACGATCACGTCGGCATCGACGGGCGATTCCTTGGCGAGGTTCATGCCCATGCTCTTGCGTGTCGTATAGACGTTGCGGCCGCCGACAACCGAGTCCGGGCGGGCGAAATAGACATATTCGAACAGGCAGAGGCGCTCCGGCTGTGGCTTGCTGGGCTTGCGCGCATCGATGCTGATCGAGCCGTCAGGCTGGATTTCGCAGATGACGACTTCGCCGTTCTCAACGTCGCGGATGAACTTGGCGCCGATAATGTCGAGCGCACAGGTCTCCGAGCAGAAGATCGGCTTGCCGTCGAGTTCGCCCATCACCAACGGGCGGATGCCGGTCGGGTCGCGCGCGGCAATCAGCTTGGTGCGCGTCATGGCGAGCATCGAATAGCCGCCTTCCATCTGACGAATGGCGTCGATGAAGCGGTCGGATGTCGAAGCGTGGCGGGAACGGGCGATAAGGTGAAGGACGACTTCGGTATCGGAGGTCGACTGACAGATGGCGCCGGTCGCGATGATCTGGCGGCGCAGCGTCAGGCCGTTGGTGAAATTGCCGTTATGGGCAATGGCGATGCCGCCTTCTTCCAGTTCGGCAAAGAGCGGCTGCACGTTGCGCATGGCCACTTCGCCGGTTGTCGAGTAGCGGGTATGACCGATCGTAATGCTGCCGGGCAGGCGGGCAAGCGTCATCGGATTGGTATAGTGGTCACCGACGAGGCCCATGTGGCGCTCTTGATAAAAGCGCTTGCCGTCGAAGGAGACGATGCCGGCCGCTTCCTGTCCGCGGTGCTGCAAGGCATGCAGGCCGAGAGCCGTGAGCGCGGCGGCATCGGGATGTCCCAAAATTCCGAAAACCCCGCATTCTTCATGCAGCGTATCTCCGTCGAGCGGATCGTCGGTCGGGAAGGAATGGGACTGGTTCATTTCTGCGGGCCTCTGCTCTCACAAGAATGGATCGGCATTTCCAGAAATAGCTGAGCCCGGCGGAGCTGGAATGCTCGGCCGGACCCTCATTTCATCTCCCGCTCAAATGGCAATTGCCGGAAGGCGGGTCAAGCTCTTGAACACTGTGTCAATTCGCCGGCTGCTGTGCGCCGTCTGCTGGCGCGGTCGGTGCGTCTTCCGCCGGAGCCTGGTCGCCCGTCGGCGGAGTGGTACCTCCAGCGCCCTGTGCCGGCGGCTGCAGCTTATCACGGATGCTTTCCGGTATCATCTGGGCAAATTGCTCCGGCAGAACCGATTTCAGCTTCACGACCATCGAATCCAGGAAGGGTTTCGACTTCGCTTCGTTGACCCAGGCCGGACGGTGGTCGACATCGACGAGCCAATTCCAGAAGGCGACCGCGACGACGAGGAGCAGCACACCGCGCGCCGCCCCGAACAGGAAGCCGAGCGTGCGGTCGAGCGCGCCGACACGGCTGTCGATGATGAAATCGGCGATCTTCATCGTGATGAAGGAGATGACGATGAGCGCGATCAGGAAGACGACCGCTGCCGAACCGACAATCGCGATACGGTCGTCATCGGTATATTTTTTCGCATAGGGCAGCAGGTACGGATAGAGGTAATAGGCAGCGGCGGCCGAACCACCCCAGCTCGCGATCGAAAGGATCTCGCGCGAAAACCCGCGGACCATCGCCAGCACGGCGGAGAAGAGCACGACGCCGATGACAATACCGTCGAAAATCGTAATGGGCATGTAAATTCAACTCCAGGACTGCCGCTTGGCGGCCGTGTCGTGCCTTATCGTGTGCTCCTATATCATCACCATTCCTGGCAATGAAAGGATCAAACGTCGTCTTCCACACGCAGCGCCCCCTTCGATCCGGCGATGCGCGCGACCAGATCCGGCAGACTTCCGACTTCGCTCCAGCGCCCGCCGGAGCCCTTCGGCAGTTCGGCGGAGGCGGATGGAAGCAGTGCTGCAGAAAAACCCAGCTTCTCGGCTTCCTTGAGGCGCTGGGCGGTGTGCGCAACCGGCCGGATGGCGCCCGACAGGCTGACTTCGCCGAAATAGACGCAATCGGCGGGAAGGGCAATACCGGCAAGCGAGGAAACGAGTGCCGAGGCGACGGCAAGATCGGCCGCCGGTTCGGAGATGCGGTAACCGCCGGCGACGTTGAGGTAGACATCGTGCTGGCCGAGCCGGACGCCGCAATGGGCTTCCAGCACCGCAAGGATCATCGACAGCCTGGCCGAATCCCAGCCGACCACGGCGCGCCTCGGCGTGCCGAGTGAGGTTGGGGCCACCAGCGCCTGCACCTCTACGAGAATGGGGCGGGTGCCTTCCATGCCGGCAAAGACGGCAGCACCCGGCGATTTTTCGTTGCGCTCACCAAGGAACAGCTCGGAAGGATTGGCGACTTCGCGCAAGCCTCTGTCGGACATTTCGAAGACGCCGATCTCGTCGGTCGGGCCGAAGCGGTTCTTGACCGTGCGCAGGATGCGGTAGTGATGGCCGCGGTCGCCTTCGAAATAGAGCACGGCGTCGACCATGTGCTCGACGACGCGTGGCCCGGCAATCTGCCCGTCCTTGGTCACGTGGCCGACGAGCACCATGGCGGCCCCCGTCTGCTTGGCGAAACGGATCATTGCCTGGACGCCGGTGCGCACCTGCGTCACCGTTCCCGGCGCGGATTCGGCAAGTTCGCTCCATAGCGTCTGGATGGAATCGATGATGACGAGGTCCGGCCGCTTGCCCTCGGCGAGCGTCGCCAGAATATCCTCGACATTGGTTTCGGCCGCCAGCATCACATCGGTATCGGCAGCTGCAAGGCGTTGCGCCCGCAGCCGGACCTGTGCCACGGCTTCTTCGCCGGAGACGTAGATGATCTTGTGGCCACGCCGCGCAAGGGCGGCGGCTGCCTGCATCAGCAGCGTCGATTTGCCGATGCCGGGATCGCCGCCGATCAGCACCGCCGAACCGCGCACGAAACCGCCGCCGAGCGCCCTGTCGAGCTCCGACATGGCGGTATGGATGCGTGGGGCCTCCTCGATCTCGCCGGAGAGCGCCGTCAGCGCCACCGGTCGGCCCTTCTTCGGCGTTTTGCCGGGACCGGAGCCGATCCCGCCCATCGGGTCTTCCTCGACGATGGTGTTCCACTCGCCGCAGTTCTCGCATTTGCCGGCCCAGCGGTTATGAACCGTGCCGCAACTCTGGCAGATGAATTGTGTCCTGGCCTTGGCCATCAATTACTCTTTCAGTCCGGGTTCCCGAGCGAAGCGATGCGCCGCTTCACCGAATCATTGTCGTGCTTGAGATAATGGCTATCGCGACGGATCAAAACTAATGATTTCCCCATCAGCGCACCCATGCCTATCCTTTGCTTCTGCTTATCTGGAATGATGGAAGATGTTCGATTATTCGTTTGCGCACTGGCTTGCATTTCTGTCGGCGGCGGTTCTGCTCAATCTCTCGCCCGGTCCCGACATCGCCTTCATCCTCGGTCACACGATGAGAAGCGGAAAACGTGCCGGTTTTTCGGCGCTGTTCGGCGTCTGGTCCGGCGCCTGTCTGCACGTGCTGATGGCTGCACTCGGCCTCTCCGCCATACTTGCCGCTTCCGCCGTCGCCTTCTCCACGGTCAAATGGATCGGCGCCGCCTATCTCGTCTGGCTGGGCATTCAGGCTTTGCGCTCCGGTGGTGGCAATGGCCTGATAAAGGCTGCCGGTGAAAGTTTGTCGGTGGCAAGGATCTACCGGCAGGGAATTTTGGTGTCGCTGCTCAATCCGAAAGTGGCGATATTCTTCCTGGCCTTCCTGCCGCAATTCGTCGTCGAAGGGGCAGGGCCGGCATGGGCACAGCTCATGCTGCATGGCGGGCTCATCATCGTCGTTGCCGCCTTCATCGAACCGCCGCTCGTCCTTCTCGGCGGGCGCCTTGCCGATGCGCTCAGGCACAATCAAAAAGTCGGACTCTGGCTCGATCGCGGCCTCGGTGCGCTTTTCGTGGCGCTCGGTGTCCGTCTCGCCCTCAGCAGCCGTTGAACAGGAAGGTCGTTATTCCTCGGCGACGTAGCGCCGCTCGTGGCGGAGCCCCATGCTGGTCAGGATCTCGTATCCGATCGTGCCGGATGTCCGCGCCACGTCGTCCACCGGCATGTTCTTTCCGAACAGTTCGACATAGTCCCCGGCGCGCACGGCGTTGTCAGGCAGGTCGGTGATATCGAAGATCGTCAGGTCCATGGTGATCCGGCCGGCAACCGGAACCCTGTGTCCGGCGATGAAGCCTTGCCCGCCTTGCGGCACCACCTGGCGCAGCGGCACACCGCCGCTCGACTGGCTGCGCATGTAGCCGTCGGCATAACCGGCCGAGGCGATCGCCAGCCGGCTTTCGCGGCGAAGCTGCAGCGCCCGCCCATAGCTGACGGTCTCGCCGGCCTCGACGCTGCGCACCTGGATGATGCGCGCTTCTGCCGTGGCCACCGGCCGCATCGGGTTCGCCAGGCCGCTGACCGCTTCGCCGCCATAGAGCGCGATGCCGGGGCGGGTCAGGTCGAAGTGATAATCCTCACCGAGAAAGATGCCGGCCGAGGCGGCAAGACTTGAATCGATGCCTTCATAAGCGGCGCTAACCCTTCGGAATGATTCGAGCTGCTGCCGGTTCATCGCATGGGCGGGATCGTCGGCGCAGGCGAGGTGGCTCATGACAAGCACGGGCGCGAAGCTCGCCGGCCGTGAGACGTCGTCGGCGAGCGCGATCGCATCGTCGATATGCAGTCCGAGCCGATTGAAGCCGGTATCGACATGCAGCGCGCAGGGGTAGTCGCCGTAATCGGCAAGCACCGCCATCCAGAAGGCGAGCTGTTCGTCGGAGGAAATCACCGGCACCAGATCGTTTTCGAAGAAGCGCCGCTCGGTGCCCGGCCAGATGCCTGAGAGCACGAAGATGCGCGCCTCGGGCGCATAGAGGCGAAGTGTTGCGCCCTCGTCGACGGTCGCGACAAAGAAGTCGCGCGCGCCGGCCATATAGAGCGCTTCGCCGGCATCCTCGATGCCCATGCCATAGGCATCCGCCTTGACGACCGCCGAGGCGCGCGCCGCACCGGAGCGTCGCGCCATATCACGCCAGTTCTCCGTCAGAGCGGTCAGATCGACGGTCAGCCGCAGGCCGGCCGAGGCAAAATTATCGTCTTCGGGGGCGTCGAAATTTTCGCTCATGATCCGCATCGAAAAGAGGCCGGAGAAGGATTCTCCGGCCAGTTTAAAGGTCAACTATGTCAAGGGAAAGCCCGGCGCTGCACGCAGCATCCGCGCGATCAGTGCTCTTCATATTGGGTGAAGGAGGGATCGGCGAGATCGGCAAAGCGCGTGAATTCCGACTGGAAGGCCAGCTTCACCGTGCCGGTCGGCCCGTGGCGCTGCTTGGCGATGATGACGTCGGCCGTGCCCTTCACCTTGTCGAACAGCGCTTCCCATTCAGGATATTTGGGATCGTGGATATCGCGCGGCTCCGAATTCTTGACGTAATATTCCTCGCGGAACACGAAGAGCACGACGTCGGCGTCCTGCTCGATCGAGCCGGATTCGCGAAGGTCGGACAGCTGCGGCCGCTTGTCGTCGCGGCTTTCGACCTGACGCGAGAGCTGCGACAGCGCGATAATCGGAACGTTGAGCTCCTTGCCGAGCGCCTTGAGGCCGGTGGTGATCTGGGTGATTTCCTGCACGCGGTTGTCGCTGGATTTGCCCGAGCCGGTCATCAGCTGAATGTAGTCGACCACAAGCACGTCGAGGCCGCGCTGGCGCTTCAGGCGGCGCGCGCGTGCCGAAAGCTGGGCGATCGAAATGCCGCCGGTCTGGTCGATGTAGAGCGGCACCTTCTGCATCATCATCGAGCAGGCGACGAGCTTTTCGAAATCGGCATCGTTGATGTCGCCGCGGCGGATCTTCGAGGAGGAAACTTCGGTCTGCTCGGAGATGATACGGGTGGCAAGCTGTTCCGACGACATTTCGAGCGAATAGAAGCCGACGACGCCGCCGTTCTTTGCCTTCATGCTACCGTCCGACTGGACTTCGCCTTCGTAGGCGGCGGCGATATTGTAGGCGATGTTTGTAGCAAGCGAGGTCTTGCCCATGCCGGGGCGTCCGGCAAGCACGATCAAGTCCGAGCGCTGCAGGCCACCCATCTTGGAATCCAGCGAATGGATGCCGGTGGAAATGCCGGAAAGTCCGCCGTCGCGTTCCTTGGCGACAGCCGCCATGTCGATCGCCAGCGCAACCGCATCATTGAAAGCCTGGAAGCCGCCGTCGTAGCGGCCGTTTTCCGCCAATTCGAAGAGGCGGCGTTCGGTATCCTCGATCTGCGACTGCGGCGGCATGTCGAGCGGCGCGTCATAGGCGATGTTGACAACGTCCTCGCCGATGGTGATCAGCGCCCGGCGCAGCGCCAGGTCGTAGATCGCCCGGCCGTAATCCTCGGCATTGATGACGGTGACGGCATTGCTGACCAGGCTCGCCAGATATTGCGAAACCGTCATGTCGCCGACCTTCTCGTCGGCCTTCAGGAAGGTCTTGATCGTCACCGGGTTGGCGATCTTGCCCATGCGGATGATATCGCCGGCGACCTCGAAGATCTTCCGATGCAGCGGCTCATAGAGATGGATCGGCTTCAGGAAGTCCGACACCCGGTAATAGGCGTCGTTGTTCATCAGGATCGCACCCAGAAGCGCCTGCTCGGCTTCGATGTTGTTGGGTGCTTCGCGATAATGCTGCTCCGACGGGGCAACAGCTGCAATCTTTCGAGCGGCGTCGTTCATCATCATCCGTTCTGTCTTTTTCCAACTCCGGATTTGCAATTCCGGACGCGAAAATCAAGAGGCTACGAAAGGAGCGGGGGCTCGCTTCGCCTAAATCCTGAATGCTGTGCACGTTGTTCGACTTCTCCACAGTCTTGGGCGACACAAAGGAGAAATACTGGCAGTGTCACCCGCACGACACGGTATGGCGCCGACTCAGCCCATCCGTTTCGGAGAATGTCATTTTAGCGCGATGCGATAAGGCACGCAGCAAAAACATCCGGAAGATCCCCTTAAAAAAAGCGAGCCGATCAGCGGCTCATATCGAAGGGATGGAAACGAAAAAGCCCGGCGCGGTGGCCGGGCTTTCGTTCACGCGGATCGCTCCGACGAGAATTATGCTTCGTCTTCGTCGACGCCGTCGGCTTCCGGATCGAAGAAGTCTTCCGGACGCAGCGCATCTTCGTCGACGCCGTAGATCGCGTCGACCGAGGTGAGTTCTTCGCCCTTGGACTGGCGCTCTGCCTCTTCGGCAGAACGGGCAACGTTCAGCTCGACGTGGATTTCGACTTCGGCATGCAGCTGCAGCTCGACCTTGTGCAGGCCGATCGACTTGATCGGCGTGTTGAGGTGAACCTGGTTGCGGCCGATGTTGAAGCCTTCGGCGCCGAGAATCTCGACGACGTCACGGGCAGCAACCGAACCGTAGAGCTGGCCGGTTTCGCCGGCGGAGCGCACGACGATGAAGGACTTGCCGTCGAGAACGTCGGCGACCGTCTGGGCTTCCGACTTGCGCTCGAGGTTGCGGGCTTCGAGCGTCGCGCGCTCGGCTTCGAAGCGGGTCTTGTTGGCGGCGTTGGCGCGCAGCGCCTTGCCGAGCGGCAGCAGGTAGTTGCGGGCAAAGCCGTCGCGAACCTTTACGGTTTCGCCCATCTGGCCGAGCTTGGAGATGCGTTCGAGAAGGATGACTTCCATTTTCTTTTTCCTTTCTTGTGTCTCAGATTTTCGTATCGGATTGTTTGGGGGCATCAGCATCTTTCGTCGGGGTCAGTGCGATCGCCTTGCGCGTATCGCTGAGACCGAGGACGAGGATGAGGAGAGCTGGCAGCAGCATGAGCATCGAGGCCAGATAGCAGAGGATGAGGGCCGGTATACGCCAGTCCTTGCCGCGCGTGCGGAAATGCAGCGAGGCGAAACCGGAAAGCAGGAAGCCGGCGCCGAAGCTGCCGATAACGGTCGCACCGACCAGTGCCGGAACGCCGCCGAAAAAGCAGGCGGCAAGCCCGGCCAGAAAGGTGAAGATCGAGTTGCGGTTCATCCGCAGCGACGAGGGAATATCTTCGCGCGGACGAAGGCCGCGGCCGGAGGCTGCAACGATGCGCACGGCGAAATAATAGGCGGCAAACAGCATGCTGACCCACATGCCGCCCTGCAACGCCGGCAGCATCAGCAGGATCAGCGACTTGGTCTGCGCTGTGGCTGCCGGATCGGGCATGAATTCCGGCTGCTGCTGCTTGAGCGAGGTGATCAGCAGATCGACGATTGGATCGGTGATCTCAGGCCCGTAGCCGATGATCACGCCGATGACGATGACGGCGAGCGTCACCAGACCGCAGAGATGCAGCAGGATATCGGAGAGCGGATACCAGGCAAGCAGATGGTCGGGTCCGCCGAGTTCGGCGGCCGGACGCGCCAAATTGGCGAGATGGCTGAGCCAACCGGCCGGCAGCAGCGTCACCATCGTCATGATCAGCGCGAAGGAAGGCGAGATCAAGATCGCGCCGAGTGCCGCGGCGCTGACGACGGCCGAGACCGCGGCGGTATTGCCCCAGCCGAGCCCGACGATCAGGATCGGCAGAGCCGAGGCCGTGTAGAGAAGCGCGCTGAAAAACGACGGCTGCATGCTCGCGCCCAGCACCAGCAGGGCGGCGGTCAATCCGGCGAGTGCGCCGATCAGCAGCGTTTTAATGTTCGGTCGTTTCAAGGTCGCTGTCCTGCTTCATCAAGCAGTTAGAGGATGTTGCTGAATCAAATTCAGAAACGTCTCAACATGGGTTTTAAGAGTTCCGATCCGCGCCCATCGCGGAAGGGAGAAGGGAAGGCACGAATGCCTTCCCTCAAAGCTGTTGGCGTCGACGGATGATCAGGCGACGACGTAGGGCAGCAGGCCGAGGAAACGGGCGCGCTTGATCGCCTGGGCGAGTTCGCGCTGCTTCTTCTGGGAAACGGCCGTGATGCGGGACGGAACGATCTTGCCGCGCTCGGAAATGTAGCGCTGCAGCAGGCGTACGTCCTTGTAATCGATCCGCGGCGCGTTGGCGCCGGAGAACGGGCAGGTCTTGCGGCGGCGATGGAACGGGCGGCGGACCGGAGCGGAGGAAGTTTCAGACATATCTCAGATCTCCCTTATACACGGTCTTCGCGCGGACGGCGCGGACGGTCGTCGCGGTCGCCGAAGCCACCTTCACGCGGCGGACGCGGGCCACGGTCACGATCGCCGAAGCCGCCTTCACGCGGGCCACGGCCGCCTTCGCGCGGACGGTCGTCACGGTCGCGCTTCTGCATCATGGCAGACGGACCTTCTTCATGCTTCTCGACGGCGATCGTCATGTAGCGAAGAACGTCTTCGCTGATGCGCATCTGACGTTCCATTTCCTGAACGGCAGCAGCCGGTGCATCGATATCCATCAGGGCGTAGTGCGCCTTGCGGTTCTTCTTGATGCGGTAGGTGAGGGACTTGAGGCCCCAGTTCTCGATACGCCCGACCTTACCGCCATTCGCTTCGATCACACCCTTGTACTGTTCTACGAGGGCGTCGACCTGCTGAGCGGAAATATCCTGCCGGGCAAGGAATACATGTTCATAAAGAGCCATGACAGCTTTGCCTTTCTTGCGTTTGGTTCAACCCGATATTCGGCGGCTAAGCCTCAACGACTGCTCCTGATTGGGCGGACCCAGGCAAGAAAGCGTTTCCGAGACGGTCGAGAGCGGAGACACGGGAGGCTGGAACGCTTCCGTTCCGAACGATTTCCATGAGGAAACCGGCCCTCCGTTCAGCCACCAGCCAGAAGACCGGGTTAACGAACAGGGCGGCTTATACGGATTTTTTGGGCAAAGGCAAGCGCAATCGGACACCCGAACCCGATGCTGGCCAATGGTCGGCATCGGGCTGGCGCCAAACAAATATGATCAAAGCGTCAGCGGATACTGCCGGTGCACCTTGGCGATTTCCGCCAGGACCTCTTTCGAAAGCGTAATGTCTGCTGCGCCGATATCGATTTTCAACTGCTCCATCGAGGTCGCGCCGATGATGGCCGAGGCCATGAATGGACGCGACAGGCAGAAGGCGAGCGCCATTGCTGCCGGGTCGAGGCCATATGTGGCGGCAATCTCCAGATAGGCTTTGGTCGCCGGCTCCTGCAGCGGCTGCAGACGGCCGCCGATATCGTGGTTGATCGAACCGCGCGAACCTTTCGGCCTGCCGCCGTCGATATATTTGCCGGACAGGATGCCGCCGGCGAGCGGCGAATAGGCGAGCAGCCCGACATCCTCATGATGCGAGAGTTCGGCGAGATCGAGATCGAAATGGCGGTAGAGCAGGTTGTATTCGTTCTGGACGCTGGCGACCCGCGGCAGGCTCTTCTGTTCGGAGAGCGTCAGGTATTTCTGTATGCCCCAGGTGGTTTCGTTGGAAAGGCCGATCGCGCGAATCTTGCCTTCCGTCACCAGCGCGCCGAGCGTTTCCAGGATGTCGAGCATATTGGCGACGGTCTCGTTGCGGTCCTGATTGAACGGATTGTAGCTCCAGTTCTGGCGGAAATGGAAATGGCCGCGGTTCGGCCAGTGGATCTGGTAGAGGTCGACATAGTCCGTCTTCAGCCGCGTCAGGCTGGCCTCGAGCGCCAGGCGGATATTCTTCGCATCGGCACCTTCGCCGCCGCGTATATAGTCGCGGCCGCGGCCGGCGACCTTGGTGGCGAGCACGATATCTCCGCGCTTGCCGGTCTTCTCGAACCAACTGCCGATATAGTCTTCGGTCCAGCCCTG
Source organism: Rhizobium acaciae (assembly GCF_025941625.1). Classification (NCBI taxonomy): domain Bacteria; kingdom Pseudomonadati; phylum Pseudomonadota; class Alphaproteobacteria; order Hyphomicrobiales; family Rhizobiaceae; genus Rhizobium; species Rhizobium acaciae. The sequence continues at coordinate 7,178 of NZ_JAPCZO010000025.1, read as the reverse complement.
TGTCGCGGCCGAAACCGGGGTGGTCGGATAAAGTTCGGCCGTATCGAAGAAATTGACGCCCTTCTCGACGGCGTAATCCATCTGCGCGTGCGCATCGGCTTCGCTGTTCTGCGAGCCCCAGGTCATCGTGCCAAGGCAAATCTCTGAAACGGAAATCTCGCTACGGCCTAGTGAATTGTACTTCATGGAAAAACCTTGGGAGAGAGGTGAAAGCCTTGGAAAGGTCCGCGCAAATCTAGGCCGGATTTGGCGGAGCGCAAGAGCAAAAACCGGGCTTTTGCGCGCGCGCGAAAGGCTTTGCGCAGAATGAGCCACCACTTGACTCTGCCGGAAAGAATGTCAATTGGAGGCAAAACAGCCTTAAGGGGCGCAATTAGGGACATGAAAATGACCATTGCTTTCACTTTTCCAGGCCAGGGCAGTCAGGCCGTCGGCATGGGCAAGGATCTCGCCGAGAATTTCGCCGAAGCCCGTGCCGTTTTCGAAGAGGTCGATGAGGCGCTCGGTGAAAAGCTTTCGGGCGTCATGTTCGACGGTCCCGAGGATACTTTGACCTTGACGGCGAACGCTCAGCCGGCGCTGATGGCCGTCTCCATCGCCGTTGTCCGCGTTCTCGAAGCCAAAGGGCTGGATCTGAAGTCCAAGGTTGCCTACGTCGCCGGCCACTCGCTCGGCGAATATTCGGCACTTTGCGCCGCCGGCACCTTTTCGCTCGCCGATACCGCGCGGCTGCTGCGCATCCGCGGCAATGCCATGCAGGCCGCCGTCCCCGTCGGCCTCGGTGCCATGGCCGCAATCATCGGCCTCGAACATGCCGACGTCGTTACCGTCTGCCATGAAGCCGCCGCCGTCGGCGCCTGCCAGATCGCCAACGACAATGGCGGCGGCCAGATCGTCATCTCGGGCGAGAAGGCAGCCGTTGAAAAGGCGGCGGCCCTTGCGACCGACAAGGGCGCCAAGCGCGCCATCCTGCTGCCGGTCTCCGCTCCCTTCCATTCCACACTGATGGCGCCTGCCGCCGACGCCATGCGCGAAGCGCTGGCAAAAGTCGCCAAGTCCGACCCCGTCGTGCCCGTCATCGCAAATGTCCGTGCCGCCCCGGTGACAGGCGCCGATGAAATCGCCAGCCTGCTGGTCGAGCAGGTGACCGGTCAGGTCCGCTGGCGCGAGACGGTGGAATGGTTCGCCGGAAATGGCGTGACGACGCTTTATGAACTCGGTTCCGGCAAGGTGCTGACCGGCCTTGCCCGCCGCATCGACAAGACGATCAACGGCATCTCCGTCAACGGTCCGGCGGATATCGACGCGGCTGTCGCCGCCCTCATGGCCTGATTGGTATCTCCGGACACCGGATTTGGTATCCCCGGACACCGGATTTGGTGTCCCTTATATAAGGAACGTTTCCATGCTCGATCTCTCCGGCCGCAAGGCTCTCGTCACTGGCGCATCGGGCGGTATCGGCGAGGAAATCGCCCGCCTTCTTCATAAGCAGGGCGCCGTCGTCGGCCTGCACGGCACCCGCGTCGAGAAGCTGGAAGCGCTGGCCGCCGATCTCGGCGAGCGCGTCAAGATCTTCCCGGCGAACCTCTCCGACCGCGACGAGGTCAAGGCGCTCGGCCAGAAAGCCGAGGCCGACCTCGAAGGCGTCGACATCCTCGTCAACAATGCCGGCATCACCCGCGACGGCCTGTTCGTGCGCATGAGCGACGAGGACTGGGACAGCGTCATCGAAGTGAACCTGACGGCGACCTTCCGCCTGACGCGCGAATTGACGCACCCGATGATGCGCCGCCGCTATGGCCGCATCATCAACATCACTTCCGTAGTCGGCGTCACGGGCAATCCGGGCCAAGCCAATTACTGCGCCTCCAAGGCCGGCATGATCGGTTTCACCAAGTCTCTGGCGCAGGAAATTGCCACCCGTAACGTGACGGTCAATTGCGTGGCGCCTGGTTTCATCGAAAGCGCCATGACCGGCAAGCTGAACGACAAGCAGAAGGAAGCGATCATGGGGGCGATCCCGATGAAGCGCATGGGTACGGGCGGCGAGGTGGCTTCGGCGGTCGCTTACCTTGCATCCTCCGAGGCTGCCTATATGACCGGCCAGACGCTGCACGTAAACGGCGGCATGGCGATGATCTGAAACGACAAACTGTTGGCATGGGAATAATTCCGCCAATAGCATGTTGAGCAATCACGAACCGTTGATTTTCTGGCTTTGCGGCAGACATAAAGCATGTTAAGCGGGCCATGACTGTGAACAGTCGTCCCGAGAAAGCAGACGGACCGGTGGGCTTTTTGCAAGCCTGGGACCTCTCTGAAGCCGGGTAAACGAGTTTGCCGAGGATGTCTGAAAGCATCGCAGGCTGAAACAGGGTAGGGATGCCGCGATGGCATTCCGATCAGGACATAAGGTCGAGGAAACCGACATGAGCGATATCGCAGAACGCGTAAAGAAAATTGTTATTGATCATCTTGGCGTTGATGCCGACAAGGTCGTCGAGAGCGCCAGCTTTATCGACGATCTGGGCGCTGACTCGCTCGACACGGTCGAACTTGTCATGGCTTTCGAAGAAGAATTCGGCGTTGAAATTCCTGACGACGCTGCCGACTCGATCCTGACGGTCGGCGATGCAGTGAAGTTTATTGAGAAGGCCCAGGCCTGATCCTGTGAATTTGAGAAAGGGCGGGCCTGGAGTCCGCCCTTTTCTTTTCGGCATACTTCTCCATAGAACATATGAGGCGGGGGAAAGCACGCGATGAGACGTGTCGTCATCACCGGTACCGGCATGGTATCACCCTTGGGATGCGGAACCGAGGTGACGTGGTCGCGGCTGCTTGCCGGCCAGAACGGCGCCCGCCTCGTCACCGAATTCGAGGTCGACGACCTTCCCGCCAAGATCGCCTGCCGTATTCCTATCGGTGACGGCACCGACGGCACCTTCAATGTCGATCAGTGGATGGAGCCGAAGGAGCAGCGCAAGGTCGATCCCTTCATCATCTACGGCATGGCCGCCGCCGACATGGCGCTTGCCGATGCCGGCTGGCATCCTGAAACCGATGAGGACCAGGTCGCCACCGGCGTGCTGATCGGCTCCGGCATCGGCGGCATCGAAGGCATTGTCGAGGCGGGTTACACCCTGCGCGACAAAGGCCCGCGCCGCATCTCCCCCTTCTTCATTCCCGGCCGCCTGATCAACCTCGTCTCCGGCCAGGTCTCGATCCGCCACAAGCTGCGCGGGCCTAATCATTCGGTCGTTACCGCCTGCTCGACGGGTGCGCATGCGATCGGCGATGCTGCGCGGCTGATCGCGCTGGGTGATGCCGACGTCATGGTCGCCGGCGGCACGGAATCGCCCGTCAGCCGCATTTCGCTTGCCGGATTTGCCGCCTGCAAGGCGCTGTCGACCCAGCACAACGACGATCCGCAGAAGGCGTCACGTCCCTATGACCGCGACCGCGACGGCTTCGTCATGGGCGAAGGCGCCGGCATCGTCGTGCTCGAGGAACTGGAACACGCCAAGGCGCGGGGCGCCAGCATCTACGCCGAAATCGTCGGCTACGGCCTGTCGGGCGACGCCTATCACATCACCGCGCCCTCCGAAGACGGCGAGGGCGCCGGACGCTGCATGGCGATGGCGCTGAAGCGCGCCGGGCTGACGCCGGCCGATATCGACTACATCAATGCCCACGGTACCTCGACCATGGCCGACACGATCGAACTCGGCGCCGTCGAGCGGCTGGTCGGCAATGCGGCGTCGAAGATCTCCATGTCCTCGACCAAGTCGGCGACAGGACACCTTCTGGGTGCTGCAGGCGCCATCGAGGCGATCTTCGCCACGCTCGCCATTCGCGACAATATCGCGCCGCCGACGCTCAATCTCGACAATCCCGAACGGGAGACGGCGATCGATCTTGTTCCGCACAAGGCGCGTGAGCGAGACATCAATGTGGCGTTGTCCAACTCGTTCGGGTTCGGCGGCACGAACGCGTCGCTCGTACTGCGCCGTTACGCGCAATAAGGGTCCTGCAAGCGGTGTGACGGGTCTCCATTGCACCGCAAACCGGCCGTCCTCTACGTTGCGTAAGGGGGCGTGCGAAAGCATAACGACCGTCAGCGGCGTCGTTGAACGGCGGCAGAACCTGCTTTTGCCGCATTGCTTCGCGAAATAGCGAAGTGAGGGTCAAGTTTTAGAGGATTGCCGGTGAGCGATACGACGAACCAGAGCAACGATACCCAGGCGCAGAAGGGACCGATTATCCCGAAGTCGCCGAGCGAAGCCCTGCGTCCGGAGCGCGTTCCGGAGCCGCCGAAGCGGTCCAAGAAAGCCCGCGGCCAGGTCGTTCTTTTCCTGAACTTCATCATGACGATGGCGGTTCTGGTCTGCGTCGTCGCCGTCATCGGCTTCTACTATGCCACATCGACCTATCGGAACCCGGGTCCGCTGCAGACCAACACCAACTTCATCGTCCGCAACGGCGCTGGTCTGACCGAAATTGCCTCGAACCTCGAGCGCAACGCGATCATCAGCGATGCCCGCATCTTCCGCTATCTCACGGCAACGCATCTTTCTGGCGGTGAGAGCCTGAAGGCGGGTGAATACGAGATCAAGGCGAGGGCCTCCATGAGGGATATCATGGAGCTGCTCAAATCGGGCAAGTCCATTCTCTATTCCGTTTCCTTCCCCGAGGGCCTGACGGTCCGCCAGATGTTCGACCGCATGCTGCAGGATACCGTGCTGGAAGGCGACTTGCCGGCGGCACTGCCGACCGAGGGCAGCCTGCGTCCGGATACCTACAAATTCTCGCGCGGCACCAAGCGCTCGGAAATCATCGAACAGATGGCCGCTGCGCAGCAGAAGCTCGTCGATCAGATCTGGGACAAGCGCGACCAGTCGCTGCCGCTGCGATCCAAGGAGGAGTTCGTGACACTCGCCTCGATCGTCGAAAAGGAAACCGGCGTTCCCGACGAGCGAGCCCATGTCGCCTCCGTTTTCCTGAACCGGCTCGGCAAGGGCATGCGCCTGCAGTCCGACCCGACGATCATCTACGGCCTCTTCGGCGGCGAGGGTAAACCGGCCGACCGGCCGATCTACCAGTCGGACCTGAAGCGGGACACACCTTACAACACCTATGTCATCAAGGGTCTGCCGCCGACGCCGATCGCCAATCCCGGCAAGGATGCGCTGGAAGCCGTCGCCAATCCCTGGAAGACGCAGGATCTCTATTTCGTCGCCGACGGCACCGGTGGCCATGTTTTCTCTGCGACGCTCGAGGAGCACAATGCCAACGTCAAGCGCTGGCGCAAGCTCGAAGCCGACAAGGGTTCGGACCCGAACATCGCAGTCGACGGTCAGCCGGAAGAGCAGCCGGCGGATAATGGCGCGACCGTCGCGCCGCCGAAGAAAAAGAAGATCAACTGAGACTTTCGGGAGGCTCGCATGGCTTTGCAGTCCATGACCGGTTTTGCGCGGCGCGAGGGAACGAGCGGCCGCTGGCGCTGGGCATGGGAACTACGCTCGGTCAACGGCAAGGGCCTCGACCTGCGCCTGCGCCTGCCGCCCGGTCTCGAACGCATGGAGGCAGAGTTCCGCCGCCTCGCCGGCGAAAGCTTCAGCCGCGGCAACCTGCAGGCATCGCTATCCGTCACCGCCGACGAGAACCGTTTCGAGGCGGTGCTGAACAGGCAAGCGCTTGCCGCCGTGCTGGCCATGCGCGAGCAGCTGGATGGTGTCATCGATCCGGCGCCGCTGAAGCTCGATACGCTGCTTCTGGTGCGCGGCATCGTCGAATTCCGCGAAAGCGAGGATGGCGAGGAGGCTCTTGCCGCCCGTGACGCCGATATCGCTGCCGGCCTGCTGGCCGCGCTTGCCGATCTGAGAGGGATGCGCGAACAGGAAGGGGCGGCGCTGGCCCGCATTCTTCACCACCACGTCACGACGATCGAAGGCCTGACGCGGATGATCGAGGTCGATCCGTCGCGCTCGTCGCAGGAGATCGCCGCGCGGCTTGCCGCGCAGGTCGCCTCGTTGATGGACGGCATGGCCGCGCTCGACCGCGACAGGCTGCATGCCGAAGCCGCGCTACTGGCGACCAAGGCGGATCTGCGCGAGGAAATCGATCGTCTGAAGGCTCATATCGCCGCAGCGCGCGATCTCCTGGTGAAAGGTGGCCCCGCCGGGCGCCGGCTGGACTTCCTTGCACAGGAATTTAACCGCGAATCGAATACCATCTGCTCGAAGTCGAATGCCTCGGCGGTCACCGCTGCCGGCATCGAGCTGAAAGTCGTGATCGACCAGTTCCGCGAGCAGGTCCAGAATTTGGAGTAAGACATGAAACCGGCGAAATCCTCGCCCGTGCAGATCGCCCGCCGCGGTCTAATGCTTGTCATCTCGTCGCCATCAGGCGCCGGCAAGTCCACCATCGCGCGAACGCTGCTGGAGACCGACAGGCAAATCGGCCTTTCCGTCAGCGTCACCACGCGCCAGCGCCGCCCGAGCGAAGTCGAGGATGTGCATTACCACTTCAAGAGTGTGCGCGAGTTCGAGCGGCTGCGCGATAGCGACGCGCTGCTCGAATGGGCCGAGGTGCATGGCAATTTCTACGGCACGCCGCGTGAGCCGGTCGAGCAGGCCATGGGCGAAGGCCGCGACATGCTCTTCGACATCGATTGGCAGGGCGCCCAGCAATTGCAGGAGAAGATGTCCGCCGACGTCGTCTCCATCTTCGTGCTGCCGCCGACCATGACCGAGCTCCAGTCGCGGCTGCATCGCCGTGCGGAGGATTCCGAGGAGGTCATCCAGACGCGCCTCGCCAATAGCCGCGCCGAGATCGCTCACTGGCGCGAATACGACTATGTCATCGTCAATGACGATCTCAACGCCGCCCTCGACGCCGTCCAGTCGATCGTCAAGGCCGAACGCCTGCGCCGCGACCGCCGCCATGGCATGTTCGACTTCGTCCGCGAGTTGCTGGAAGAGACGCCGTCGCTTTAGAGCCTTTCCGGGTTAGATTGCAGCATTCTGTTGGCTCAAACGGAGTCGGATGGTCGACCGGCCGGCGCGTGTCGTAGCCCAGTTCTACGGCCAAGCCGGCCGGTCGATCAGCCGGCCCGTTTCAGCCAACCCGAAGGGCCGGGCATCTTTCCGCCAGGACAAAGGCGATCGGCTCGGATGTAG
>NZ_JAPCZO010000024.1:0-116808 GCF_025941625.1 Rhizobium acaciae | reverse complement strand
GATTGAACATCACATCGACCCAGTAATTCGTCTGATCGAAGGTGGCCGTAGGGTACAGGCTGTTGCTGCCGTATCTGTATACGCCATTACCGCTGGCTGGTGCCGTCAGCGGCCCACTCGTCACATTGGAGACAAAGTAGTTGGTGGTGGTCGAGTAACGACCGGCATTCGTATGGTACGACGCCGTGTAGGTCTGCCCGACCGTCAATGCCACAGGACTGGAGAAATACGCGGTCTGCCAGCCGCTGGCGGTTTCGTTCGTGAAGGTGAGGGTCGCGAGCTGCGTACCAGTGCTCGACCACAGCGAACCGGTATGGGTACCCGTATCCTGGCTGCCTTTGTAAAAGCGGATGCCGGTGACTGTCCCTGCCGCAGAGGTCTGGAAGCGGACTCCGAGCTCGACGGCGGACGCATCATTTGTGTTGACGACGGCTGGCGTCGCCGCGCCGAAGAGGGACGTATAACTCGGTCCGCCGACGGTGACCGTGCGTCCGGCCGAGGGCGTTTCGAGGTTGATGTTATCGTCAACGGCGCGGGACCGGATCGTGTAGCTGCCGGCGACCTGCGGCGACCAGGTATAAGTCCAGTTCTCATCGCCTGTCGCCGGATGCCAGCTCGCCCCGTTGTCGGTGGAAACTTCGACGCCGGCGATGACCCCGCCGCCCGTGTCGGCAGCGGTGCCTGTAATCGTCACGGTGGATCCAACGGCCACCGTCGCGGGTACGGTGATGACGGAGGTCGGTGCAACAAGGTCCGTGGAACTGGTTGTGGCGACGAGTCCGGATTGCAGTGTTCCCGGCTGAATGCCCATGTCGGCAAGCAGATTGACCATCGCCTGCTGCACGCGGGGATCGGTCGGGGTCGCCTCCTTGTCATGATTGTCGCTCAAGCCCCATGTCCAGTAGACGGTACCGGCGCCGAACACCAGCGCGCCGCTCGGCGCACGATAGAGCGTCAGATTGTGGGTCGAGATCGCATTTCCGGTCGTGTTTCCGTAGTCGAGCAAGTAGGTGCTGACCGGAAGCGTCGTCGACGACAGCTTGACAAGGCCAGCCGGATCGAAGCCGTTATCGACCGCTTCGTCCCATTCGTAACCAAGATAGTTCTTGGTGAGCGTTGCCGTCTGGCCAGGCTGAAGATTGGCAACGCTCGTATTGCGCCAGAAGCGCAGGTTGGCATCGTCATATCCGACCGTGATCGCGGCGAGATTGCTGCCGACATCGTCGACCTTGAACAACTGTCCGGTCAGTGAGTTTTCCGGGTTTCCACCGCCGACTGCGGGTGGGCTGAGGCGCGGATCACGGAATGTGCCTGTCCATTCATTGGAAGGGTCGATGCTCGCGGTGGGCGACCATGTCTCCTTGTAGGAGATCAGAGTGCGATAAGGCGTACCGTCGGCGCTATAGGCATTGCCCCAACGAGTGCGCCAATAGACCTCGTTACCGCTCCAGAACATCAGGTTGACGCCCGCATCGCGCGCGGCTTCGACATTGGTCCGCTGCTGTCCGGACCAATACTCATCGTGCCCGGCATCAATATAGGTCTTGTGATTGAGCAACAGGCTGCCATAGCGGTCGACGTCCACACCCGACAGGTAGGAGACGTCATAGCCGTTCTGTTCCAGCCAGTAGATACCCGCATATTCGGCGCCGAACAGGTAATCCTGCGGACCCGCAAAAGTGCCAACCCCGCCGCGGGTCGCAATCGGTCTGTTGTAGCTGACCGCATAGGCGCGACCCGCACCCTGCCCCGTCGCCGGACCGTTGCCGCCATAGAAGTTTGCGCCACCCCAACCGTTGTAAGCTTGCCAGGTCTGGTCTGCCGTCTGGAAGACGATGTCGCTTTGGCTGTCGTCGTCGCGCACGATGAACGGGATGTGATTTTCGCCGGAAGTGCCATCCTGACGCACGAGCTTGGCGATATAGACGCCCGATACGGCATCATCAGGTGCGGTCCACGAGGCTGACACGGCCCAATTACCGGCATCCACCGTGCCGGTCGAGGCGTTGCGCAACGGATTTGGCTGACTCTGCAATCCGGTATGCTGAATGGTGTCGACCTTGCGGGCGCCCATGCCGCCATAATAGCCGAGGCGGTAGATATCGATCCGGTAGTTGGTGGAATTCGTATTGATCTTGAAGCTGATCGTCTTGCCATTGTCGACGCTGATGTCGGTCGCAAATCCCTCGATGTTGGAGCTGCCGGCACCGTCGATGCCCCACTCGCTCTCCGGGTTACCCTGCTTCTGGTTTTCCAGCACGATCAGGTTGCTGGCCGCAGCCGCGGCCGCCAGATTTTGCGTCGTCAACGACCGCTGCGTTGAAGGTGGCGTCGTCACCGAGCCGGAAAGGATGCCGATGCCCTTGGATGTGGCGGTGCCTATTCCGGTCTCTCCGCCGCCTGGCAACGATCCGTTCAAGATCGTCGAATCCGTCCATGTTGCGGTCCCGCGCCAGCCCGAGAGAGGGGACAGGGTCCGATCGAGAAGCGGATCGCTGATCGAGGCGCCGATGGCCCGCTTGATCGTCGATACAAAGTCCGGGCCCTCGGTCAGTCTGGTGCCCGGCAATTGGCCGTCCTGTTGAAGCATGGCGCCGCCATGGGCCCAATCGAGAAGCCGCGTGGGGGAGGTAAAGTAGCCGCATCCGCACACACCAAAGGGCATGCCAAACGCCAGCGAGTTAACTCCATCATGCTGCGCGGTCGCCTGCGCTGACGGGTTCGATTCGAGAATGACGACGTTGCCCGAGTGAGCACGCTCGCCCGTCACCGCGGCAGAACCTTGTGCCGAAACTATCGGTGCAGGGCTTTGCGACAGATACGGAGCCAAAGGATCGTCGCCTATGAGGCTCATTCCAGCGTAGGTGCGGTAAAGGGACGATTGAGCCCCGAATGCAACTCCGTGCGCGTCCCGCTCGAAACCTGCCAAACCAGGCGTGTGGGCGAACAACCGAGACGCGGCAGTGTCCCCGCTTCGACCCCCTGTCTCGCGATTTGCTGCGAAAGCGTCGGGCAGGGCAGGCAAGGGCGGCGCTGGGTGGTTGCTATCGGCCCGACCATCTGCGTCGCCGATCACGCCCGCTCTCTGTCCAACATAATGCTCATTGAGCGCCGCCTTGTTGTAGGGATTGTCGACAAGCGTACCATCATGTTTGTGTCCATCCGCCGTTTGCACGGATGTCGCAAGTTGAGCACTATCCTCGCGCTTATCGGCAGGCTTGCGAGGCCTTCCCTTTCCCCCGACGGTCAACCATCGGGGAACCAACGAATCCAGCAGGAGTGAGCGTGATGTCCACCGGCGAGCGTTGCGATACATGGCAGGCCCCTCTCTCGCGAGATTATCGGGATCGAATCTACGGGGATCGTTTGCTACGAAGCCCTGAATGATAGCTCAAAAATAAGCGAGTAGGTCCTACGCCTTTCGCTCTACAGGCGGCATCCTTTGGGCAAGCGGCCGTGTTGGCATGGACGACGTGATGGGCGAGACACGCAAGGTGTTCGTTTCGAGGCCTTTTTTGCACCGACTGTTAAGGCGACCCCGCCGGTCAATATCATCGTCTTGCTAAATCAACGATCCAAACACGTCGGCTCTGCCGCGAGGGATCGCTGTCCCTCGCGGCTAAAGCGCGTCGCGCTTTAGAACTTTGTTTTTACATGCTCTGGCGCGCCTCTTCCTGCGCGCATGACCTCCTGGTTTCCCGAGCCGATGCCTCTGTACCGCGCCGAAGGTATATGTTCCTACTCGGTTTGGGCTAAGCCCCCTCACCCACCTCATCAATAGTGATAAGGCGAAGCAAACAACCGCCACCTTCCTCAAGGCTTCGCCAGATTGCACACTGGCATTGCGGCTTCGGACCTCGCGCCCGACGCTCGCGTAGCGCCTAAGGCATTGAACCGATGTCCGTTTAAGGACGCTTTTGCAGGCTGGACATGTAAATGAAGCTATCGTATCGCGTTCTCAACGTGTTCTTTCCGGCGACGCTTGTCATCAGTACACTCGTCTTTCTTGCCGGAACTGTGCCGCCGGCTCTCGCCGATGACACTGCTTTCACTCCGCAAACGAAAATCCGTCTGACGATTGTCCAATGGATGCAGTCCAAAGGCCAGTATGAACGATGGGATGCGCTTGGCGGCGAATATACCGTCTCGGATGAAGGCGCTGTCTTTTTGCCCTTTCTTGGATCCGTTTCCGTCGGCAATCGCGATAACACCAGCCTTACGAACGAGATTGCCAAGCGTCTGCAAGAAAAAATCGGATTGGTTCAGCCACCCGCGGTCACCATCGAAATTCTCGAATACCCGCCAATCTATGTCGTCGGAGACGTAACCACGCCTGGGCAGTACAAATTCCGCTCAGGACTTACCGTCCTGCAATCCCTGGCAATGAGCGGCGGCCCGTTCCGCGCCACAAGTCTGCAGCAATCGCAGACGATCAAACTCGCAGGCGAACTGCGGGAAATCGACCACTCCCTGCTGCGCAGCACTGCCAAATTAGCACGGCTCCAAGCAGAGATGACCGGGGCAAAGGAGATAACGTTCGATCGGATGCTCGGCGTCGATCAGCAATACGCCACGGGAATATACAACGAGGAACGGGTCATTTTTCAGGCTCGCGCAAATGCGCTGGACAGGCAGTCGAAGGCGCTCACCGAATTGCGTGATCTTTTGAACAGTGAAGTCGGCATGCTGGGCGAGAAGGTGCAGGGCTCGGAGGACAATATCAAATCGATCGAGGACCAGCTGACCAGCGTCAAAACGCTGGTTTCGAAAGGCCTCACCGTTTCGTCGCGTCAATTGGATCTGGAACGGTTGCTCACCACCTACCGCTCCGATCGGCTCGACCTTGTCACCGCCATCATGCGGGGCCGTCAGGCGATCAGTGAGACAACGCGAAATCTTGAGGGGCTTTATGATACGAGGCGAAGCGAAGTCGCTTCCGAATTGCAGTCGGAACAGGCAAGTCTCGACCAGCTCAAATTGAAGCGCGAGATGACGCAAAAACTGCTTCTCGATGACCTCGCGGCAGGGGGAAGCTCGAATATCAGCGGCGAGGCGCTCCCGCTGACCTTTACCGTGAGCCGGCGAAACGAAGGGCAAGTCAGGCAGTTCCAGGCCTCCGAAACAACGGCGCTGATACCGGGTGATGTGGTGAGGGTCGGCCGAACCCGCATTGCGGATGGCGTGTCTCAGACCGCCCCTGCCGACCTGCCGCGTGAAACCGAGACACACGCCAGTCAGGCAAGCCAGTGACCCGCGAAAAGCATGTACTGCAAACGAACTCGCAGCAGACGATTGAGCAGCGCCGAGGCGCTCAGACTACCAGCGCGCGAGAAATCGCTCTTGATGCAGGCTGGCGTGAACCCGACCAGATCTTGAAGTTCGCTTCCTTCCCCAACAGGACTGCCTGTACCGCGTATCTCCGAAGCAGCGTTGTGCAACATGCCCGCGAAAGTGTGCCGGGGATCCTGCCCCACGGGATGGCGGCTAGGGATAATTGATGACTTTGCGTATGATCCCAGCCAGTGGGCAGACGTATACCCAGATCCTAAAGTCGACGATGCTGATGGGCGGTTCCTCGCTCGTGAACGTCGCTCTGAGCATCATTCGCAATAAGGCCCTTGCCGTTCTGGTTGGGCCAGAAGGCGTGGGGCTCATGGGCCTCTACCAGTCAATCGTCGATATCGCGCAAACGGCCGCTGGTCTGGGACTGGGCGGCAGCGGGGTGCGCCAGGTCGCCGAGGCTGCCGGTACCGGCGACGAAGCGAGGATCGCACAGTCGGCGAAAGCGCTGAGACGCATATCGATGATACTCGGCCTGCTTGGCGCGCTCCTTCTTGCGGCGCTGGCATTTCCGGTCTCGGATTTCACCTTCGGCGACTACCAGCACGCCGGTGGCATCGCGCTGCTCTCGCTCGCTGTATTTTTCCGGATAGTGTCGTCCGGGCAGACGGCGTTGATCCAGGGCTTACGTGGCATCGCAAATCTTGCCCGCATCAATGTGCTTGTAGGTTTTTTCGGCACGGTGATCACCGTCCCGCTGATTTACCTGTTCGGCGCGCAGGCGATCGCACCCTCGGTCGTAGCGATTGCGGCCGTCACAACACTCTCCAGCTGGTGGTACAGCAGACGGATAGGCGAACACTCACCGCGAATGTCGGCTCGCCAATTTGGTCAAGAGTGGGCACCTCTGCTGAGATTCGGCGCCGTGTTCATGGCGAGCGGACTTCTGACCTTCGGCGCGGCCTATGCCATCCGCATCATCGTATTGAAGGACGGGGGCGTGATGGCCGCAGGATTGTATCAGGCGGCCTGGGGGTTGGGCGGCCTCTATGCCGGCTTCATTTTGCAGGCGATGGGAACGGACTTCTATCCGCGCCTGACCACGACTGCGGACAACCATGCCGAATGCAACCGCCTGGTCAATGAGCAGATGGAAATCAGCATCCTTCTTGCCGGTCCCGGTCTGCTCGCGACGTTGACGCTGGCGCCGCTCATGATGAGCCTATTCTATTCTTCGGAGTTTCATGGGGCAGTGGATCTCTTGCGCTGGATCTGCCTTGGCATGATGCTCAGGATCATCGCGTGGCCGATGGGTTTCATCATCTTGGCGAAGCGTGCACAAACAATTTTTTTCTGGACGGAGGTGGCGGCCACGCTCGTGCATGTAGGGCTGGCCTGGCACTTCGTATCGAAGTTCGGTACGCCAGGGGCCGGCATGGCGTTTTTCGGCCTCTACGTCTGGCATAGCATCCTCATTTACGTGATCGTGCGGCGGCTTACCGGCTTCCGCGGATCCGCAGCCAACCGCAGGCACGTGCTGCTTTTCCTGCCTGCATCGGTGTTGGTATTCTCGGCATTTTGGGTCTTGCCGCTGTGGCCGGCGATAGGGATCGGCGCCTTGGCCGTAGCTCTGACGGGGATCTACTCGCTGCGCATGCTGATCCAGCTTCTTCCGCCCGAGGTGATGCCCGCAGTGATCAGAGGATGGATCGCGAAATTCGCATAGAGCCTTTCCCGGTCAGCTTGAAGCATTCTGCGGGAGCAGGTTTCGTCAGGGCAAAGGCGATTGGCGACGGGCATACCCCTTGGTACGTCCGAGCCGATCGCCTTTGCCCTGGCGGAAGGATGCCCGGCCCACCGGCCGCATTGCTTCGCCATGCGAAGCAATGCGGCCGGTGATTCTAGAGTCTTGCAGATTTGCTGGGCAAATCTGCGGGGGATGGCTGAAACGGGCCGCCTGATCGACCGGCCGACTCCGTTTGAGCCAACAGCATGCTTCAATTTGATCAGGAAAGGCTCCAACAAAAATGCGCATCGAGGCGATGCGCATCAGGCCCTGCGGCACAACGAAGATCGCATCACGCAATCAGGAAATCACACAAGAGCGATGTCCCGATCGTGCTGTACGGCGGCGGGTATGCTGGCGGCTTCAGCCAATGAGCTTCGAAGTGCTTCAACAACCCTGACGATGTCGAGATCCATCATCTGAGCATAAAGCGGCAGAACTATCGTTTGCCGTTGCGCTGCCACGCCTCGCTTCAGACTTGTGGCAGCGCGATGAGAACTCTGGTCGGAATAGGCACCTTCCAGATGGATATTCATCACGCCGCGCCGGGTCGAGATCCCTTGATCGAGCAATGCCTGCATGACCGCCCGCTGGTCGACGGCATCGGGTAGTCTCACGCAAAAGCTCTGCCAGTTGCTGCGAGCCCAATGCGGCTCGACCGGTGAGATCCCAGGGATCGTAGACAGGCGTTCGCAATATTGCTCAGCAAGCCGCCTCCGCTGCGCAATCAGCCCCGGCAGCCGCCGCAACTGTTCCCTTCCGACGGCAGCCTGAAGGTCGGTCATACGGTAGTTGTAGCCCAATTCGTCATAGTCTTCGAAAATCACCTGTTTCGAGCCGTGGCGAACAGCATCGGTAACGCTCATGCCATGCTGACGCCACAGCCGGAATTTTCGATCATATTCGGGATTGGCGGTGGTCAGCATGCCACCATCACCTGTCGTGACGACCTTCCGGGGATGGAAGGAGAAACAGGCAATGTCGCCATGCGGCTTGCCGATCTTTTCCCAACGCCCGTCCCACAGGATTTCGCTTCCCGTCGCGCATGCCGCATCTTCGATAACCGGGATCTGATGGCGCTTGCCGAGCTCCACGATCGAGCGGAGATCGCAGGGCATGCCAAGCTGATGCACACATAGGATTGCCTTGGTGCGAGGCGTGATGGCCGCTTCGATCAGGCTGGGGTCGATATTGTAACCATCTGCCTCGATATCGACGAAGACAGGCACCGCATTGCAGTATCGAACAGCGTTCGCGGTGGCGATGAACGAATGGCTAACCGTGATGACTTCATCGCCGGCACCGACATCGACCGCCATCAAGGCGAGATGCAGTGCGGTCGTGCAGTTTGAAACGGCGCAGGCATGTGCAGCGCCGACAAAGGCTGCGAATTCGCCCTCGAAGGCCGCGACTTCCGGTCCCTGCGTCACCCATCCTGACAGGATAACGCGGCGCGCGGCCTCGGCCTCCTCTTCTCCGAGGACGGGTTTGGCGACCGGAATTATTGATAGAGACGGGCTCATGCAGCTTGCCCTCCTGCCGCATCGGTCTTCATCTTCCACCAGGCGACAAGGTCGCGAAGCCCTTGTTCCATCGATATTTCCGCCTTGAAGCCCAGAAGCTTCTCGGCCTTGCTGATATCGGCAAGACGACGGGTTACGCCGTTTACCGCGCGGGCTTCTTTGTGCTGCGGTTCGAGTGAGACCCCCATGATGCTGCTCAGCATCTGCGCGAGTTCCAGGAGGCTTATTTCCCTGCCGCTCGCGACGTTGAACACTTCATCCGTGACATCGCTCTTCGCAGCGAGCAGGTTTGCCCGAGCGATGTCACGTGCATCGACGAAGTCCATCGTCTGGCTGCCGTCTCCATAGATGAGGGGTGGCATTCCGGTCGCCAGACGCTCCATCCAGCGGATCAGCACCTCGGTATAGGCGCCGTAAACGTCCATTCGCGGCCCGTATACGTTGAAATAGCGCAGCGCCACATAGCGCAGGCCGTACATCTCCGCAAAACTGCGAAGCAGCCCCTCGTTAAACGTCTTGGCCGCGCCGTAGATCGTCCTGTTATTATAGGGATGATGCGCTTCGGTGGTCGGAAAGCTTTCGGCCAAACCCAGCACAGAGGCAGAAGAGGCAGCTACGACCTTCGACACGCCTGCCTTTACGGCCGCTTCGAGCACATTGAACGTGCCTTCTGCCAGCACATCGAATGCAAGCCGTGGGTCTTCCGCGCACTGCGTGATGCGGATGGCCGCCTGATGAAAGACGATGTCCACGCCCTCGAAGGTTTTCGCCAACAACGCTCGATCACGAATATCTCCCTCGATGATGTTGACGGACCCACCGGCTATTGCCGTGCTGAGATTGTCCCGGCGTCCACGCACGAAGTTATCGAGGATGATAATCTCACGCGGCTTCTCCAATGCGACGAGATCGGCGATATGCGACCCGATCAAGCCGGCCCCGCCGGTAATGAGTACCCGTTGATTTCTCACGATCTTCCTCCATGCGATATATCCAGCACAGGATCGGCTTCCATGCGCCAGCGTATGAACTTCGCCGGCACACCCGCCACCACTGAAAACGGTTCGACATCGGAAACAACAACTGCGCCCGCTCCGACGATCGCCCCCTTTCCGATGCTCACGCCGGGAAGAATTGTTGCGTTCGTTCCAATATCGGCCCATGCGCCAATGCGGACCGGCTTGATTTCGAGATCCGTGCGAATGATCGGCACATCCACCGGCAGTGCGGTGTGGGTCGACCCAAGCACCTTGGCGCCCGGGCCCCAGCCGACACAATCCTCGATAACCAGGTCGCGTGCGTCGAAATAAGCCATCGGGCCGATCCAGACATTGTCGCCGATCACGCAAGTGCCGTCGAAGCGGCCCTGGATATAGGCCTGAGCGCCGATGAACACGCCATTGCCGATTTCAAACGTTTCCGGATGTTTGAAACCGGCGCCGCCCGCAACCTGCAGTCCCGTGCCGCAGCTCCGCGCGATCGCTTGCCAGATGGCTTTCCGCATCAGAGTGTCGACGACACCGTCGCCTGTGGCGAAACGACCATAGAGGTCTATCAGGCCAGCGCGCCCGTATGATTGCCTTAGCTCTTCGACCAACCCAGCTTGGTAGCCAGGATCTGCCGGCCTTTCATGGCGACCATGGACCGCCTGCACCAGTCGAGCCTCGCCGGCGCGGTTAACTGACATAGGCGTACTCCAGCGCGGCGGCCACCTGGTCGACGTGTCGTACAGGCATCTCTGGATAGATCGGCAGCGAGAGGACCTCGCGTGCCGCGGCTTCCGAGACCGGGAAATCCCCGGCCTGGTAACCAAGGTCGGCATGGGCTTTCTGCAGATGAACAGGGATGGGATAATGGAGCCCGGACGGAATGCCTTCCGCGCTGAGCAGGCGTTGAAGCCCATCGCGATCATGGCTTCTTATGGCATAGACATGATAGACGTGACGCCGGTCGGCTGCTTCGACAGGGGTCGTCAAAACCGTCGATCCGGCAAGCAGCGAAGAGTAGCGGCGCGCATGCGTGCGACGCGCCTCGCTCCAGGCTTCAAGGTGCCGGAGCTTGACACGCAGGATCGCGCCTTGAATGGCGTCCATGCGATAGTTAAAGCCCTTCAGCAGATGGTGATAGCGCTGCTCCTGACCCCAGTCTCGCAGCATGCGCATCGTCTTGGCCTGATCATCGTCATTGGTAACGACCATACCCCCCTCGCCGCAGGCGCCGAGGTTTTTGCCCGGATAGAAGCTGAAGCAGCCGGATAGGCCGATACTGCCGGCGCGGTGGCCTTTGTATTGCGCGCCATGGGCCTGGCAGGCGTCTTCGATGACGGGTATCCCGTGGCGCTCGGCAATTGCCTTGATCGCGTCCATATCGGCCATTTGACCGTAGAGATGGACGGGAACAATGGCCTTGGTGCGGGGAGTAATCTTTGCCTCGACCTCAGTCGGATCCATC
The DNA here is from genome assembly GCF_025941625.1 of Rhizobium acaciae. NCBI lineage: Bacteria > Pseudomonadati > Pseudomonadota > Alphaproteobacteria > Hyphomicrobiales > Rhizobiaceae > Rhizobium > Rhizobium acaciae. Next base: position 105,768 of record NZ_JAPCZO010000024.1, on the reverse strand, counting down.
GTGAGTGTCACGGGCTCAACATCGACGAACACGGGTCGTGCGCCCGTGTAGCAGATCGCCGACACGGTTGCGACGAACGTGAATGGCACGGTAATGACCTCATCGCCGGGACCAACGCCTGCCGCAAGGAGCGCAAGATGCAAGGCACTCGTTCCGGTGTTGACGGCTATCGCATGCTTGACGTTGCAATAGTCTGCGAATTCCTGCTCGAAATGCGCGACCTCGTCGCCCAATACGTACTGCCCCGAGGCGAGGACGCCGAGCACGGCGGCGTCGATCTCACCCTTGATTGATTGATATTGTGCCTTAATGTCCAGGAACGGGATCATGCGATGCGCCTTGCCTCTTCGAGCTCGATGATGCGACCGCGCTGGGCTAACGACCGGCTTGCTGCTTCCAGAATGCGAACGACGCGCAGGCCGGCATGGCCGTCCGTAATGGGCCGCGAATTCTGCTCGATGCACTCGACGAACTGATCCAGTTCGCGTTTCAGTGCTTCGGTCATATCGAGCTTGGGCGCCCACATGTCGCCGCTGCGGTAGCCGACCATCATTTGATGCACTTTCTCGCCATAAGCCTGAGAATTGGGGTTCAGCGTGATGCCCTTGTCGTAGACCTTGATTTTTTCGCTGGGCTCCAAATCGTCGTAGACGACCATCTTGTTGCTGCCACCGATCAGCGTGCGGCGCACCTTGACCGGCGCCAGCCAATTGACGTGGATATGTGCGATGAGCTTGCTTTCGAAGAAGAGCGTCAGATAGGCGATGTTTTCCGGCTCGCCGAGTACATGGCTCATGCCTGTCGCTGAAACAGCCACCGGCCTTTCCTGCACAACATGGTCCAGGATGGAGAGATCATGCACCGCGAGGTCCCAGATGACGCTGACATCATGCTGAAAGAGCCCCAAATTGACCCGAACCGAGTCATAATAATACATGTCGCCCAAGCCGTTCTCGACCAGTTCGCGCATCTTGCGGACGGCGCCGGTGTGGACGAAGGTGTGATCCACCGCCAGCACGAGGCGTCGGCGTGTGGCCTCTTCGACCATCCGCGAGGCTTCCTCCGTCGTCGATGCCATCGGCTTTTCGACGAAGACATGCTTTCCGGCCATCATAGCCTGCATTGCGAGCTTGAAATGGGTAAAGACCGGCGTCGCGATAGCGATGGCATCCACTCTTGGATCACGCAGCACCTCCTCGAAATCATCGGTGATCGTCACTGCGGGGTAGCGGCTTTTGACAGCCGCCAACCGGTCAACATTGAGATCACAGACAGAAACGAGGTGCGCTCCGGCTGCCTCCGAGATGTTGCGAACCAGATTCGGCCCCCAATATCCATACCCAACAACAGCGATGCCGATCATTACATTCCCTCCAACGCGTGCATGTCGACTGGCCCGTCATTGACGCGACCGATCATCCTGGCCGGAACGCCAGCGACAATGGCGCCATCGGGCACGTCCTTTGTTACAACCGCTCCGGCGCCCACCTGCGCAGCTTCTCCGATCGTGATGCCAGGCAGAATGGTGGCGTTGCTGCCGATCGACGCATGGCGCTTGACGAGGGTCGGGACGACAATCCAGTCGGCCTCCGTCTGAAGGCTGCTATCCGGATTGACGGCGCGCGGGTATATGTCATTCGTGAACATGACCCCATGGCCTATGAAAACGCCGTCTTCCAGCGTCACGCCCTCACAGAGGAAGGAATGGCTGGAGATCTTGCAGCTTTTTCCGACTAGGACGTTTTTCTGAATCTCAACGAAGGTGCCGATGCGCGTTCCCGCACCGATCGTACAGCCATAAAGATTGACGAGGTCCGGATGGTGGATAATGGTGCCGTCATCCAGCTTGACGTTTGATGCAATCATCCCTGCAAAACTCCTGACACTTGAACAGGTCCAGACTTTCAGTTGAAACCAACAATCGCTTGATTGCGCCCAAGGTTTCACACCGACAGGACTAATATTTTTCTACATCCCAAAGAGAATTGTTTTCCGCATCTGAGTAAAGAAACAAAACGTTTAAGGTTATTCACCTAAAGGCGTATCTACTTATGATGACTTACGCCCATGTTCATACATCGACCAACGTTGGTGGCGGGCTCACCTACCGCATCCGTTGCCGGTCCTACGCCGGAGACTGCGATTGTTTCCATGCATTTAGTGGTCCGTCGCAAACCACTGTGCAACGACGAAGTTTATCCTGAAACATATCTAGTAACTCTCAAGACTACTTCAGATTTATCTTTCTATTTCTGACTTGCAATGGAAGTTGCACGCTACTTAGCCTATATTAGCTACTGTAACGCTCCGCGAATTGTGGTATTCGATTCCTACTTTAGAGTTTACTAAACCCCCGTATTGAGAGGGGTTGGTACTCGGGCCGTAGTTGAGCGTAACGTGTTAGGGGAGGGTGAAGCTGTGAATTCAGCACTTATACCGAATTTGGACCTCAGGCAGGAGAACGTAGCTCTTCCCCTCAGGATAGATAATCCGAACACGTCTGCCGTGCCGGGAAGACACACGCATTCTCTTGTCATTCTCGATAATCGTGAGCTCGATCGTCAATGCCTGGCGCAATGCATGGCTGCCCAAAAAGCGGATTTGCAGATTTTGGCTTTTGGATCAATTGAGGAGTGGAAGCAGAAGCGCGACGAATATCCTCCGCTTTCGGCAATCCTCTTGAACGTCGGCGGCAAAAAGATCGATGAACCGGCCGTTTCGGAGCAAATCCGGAAGCTTTCGTCGGAATTCGCATCGACGCCACTCATCGTATTGGCCGATAGCGACGATTTCGGTCAAATCGTTAGGGCACTTGAGTACGGAGCCAAAGGGTTCATACCCGCCTCAGTCAGCGTCAATGTCTGTATGGAGCTGATCGCGCTGTCGGTGGCAGGAGGAATTTTTGTGCCTGCAAGCGCCCTGTTCGCCATGCGTCACTTGCTGGACTCGAGCAATTCGACCGCACGCCCGCTATCCGGCATATTCACGGATCGTCAGGTCGAAGTCGTGGAGGCGCTCCGGCGCGGAAAGGCAAACAAAATTATCGCTTATGAGCTCAACCTGCGAGAAAGCACCGTAAAGGTGCATGTTCGCAATATTATGAAAAAGGTCAAAGCGACGAACCGAACGGAAGTCGTGTTCAAGCTCAACGATCTTTTTCTTTCGGGCAGTTCCGCGGCAAGCAGCCTGTGCTGATGCGGTCGCCCGATCAGATCTTGCATCGCATCACGAGCGCATTCTCGCGCTAAACATCCTCGGTGGCTGCGCGCCAAATGCACCACCGAGTCCGCGATCGCATCTTCAGCCTCACCTGGGAAGTTTGTCATGTACGCCTCTCCAGGTGAGGCTGTCTGCATGTGCGATTTTCCCACAGCTAGAGCCTTTCCGAGTTAGATTGAAGCATTCTGCCGGAGCAGGTTTTCGTCAGGGCAGAGGCGATTGGCGACGGGCATACCCCTTGGTACGTCCGAGCCGATCGCCTCTGCCCTGGCGAAGAGATGCCCGGCCCTTCGGGTTGGCTGAAACGGGCCGGCTGATCGACCGGCCGGCTTGGCCGTAGAGCTTGGCTACGACGCGCGCCGGCCGGTCGACCATCCGACTCCGTTTGAGCCAACAGAATGCTTCAATCTAACCCGGAAAGGCTCTAATTGCCGGTGCCCATAGGAAGCCTGGAAAGCGCCGTTCGGATCCTGCGCAACGGGCCTCTCTGCGAATGGGGGACCAGACCGCGCGCAAGGTGCCAGAAATATCGGAACTCAGGCAGCGGCGGTACATTGGGTCTCAGGCCATTCAGGCGCAGTCTGACCATCAGACCATCGACGCCTGAATATAGTCGCAAACGCCAACCAGCATCACGTTTGAAATGTAGAAATGTTACTTTCTCGCCGGCGCCGCTTCCGCCGACGGGAGCGTGACGAAGAACATTTGCAAGATCTGGCTGCTGACAGCGCTCAAGAATATCGGAGAACCATGCAAGCCACTCGGAATCGCTCCGATCGGGAATCTGGTGAATACTTTTTTGATCACTGCCATACCGTCCCGAGACGACCCCATCGCCTGAGCGACCGAGCTGCGCGATGACGAGGCGCGCGCGCCTGAATTCGTCGTGGGATAGAGATGGATAGAAATCTTGCAGCCTCCGCGCCCGCTCAAACTGGCCTCTGCAGATCAAAGCGAGAAGGAAGTACGCCCACTCGACCGGATCCGGGTTGAGTGCCCCATATTCGGTCATGGTCACCTTGACCAGGTCCACCAGAAGGTCATAGGCGCGATCGGCGTCGCCCTCGTGCAATGCACAGACGGCAAGGCGGAATTTGGCTTCGGGCAGGTAGGATACATAGTCCAGGCAGTGCGCATAGCACTGCTTGGCTTCCTCCACCCTGCCCTGCTCGAGAAGCCGGTCGCCCTGCTTCAGCAAAGCGCGATCGCTCGCCTCCCCCACGATATGGACGCTCTCTTGCTTAGAGATCCGCTGGACCTTTGTAAGATCGCCGAAGGGGCCGGACTGGATGATCTTTTCGCCGAACTGCAGGCCCTTGTTCAGCATGAACCACTGATATATTTGCGGCCTGTGGCTCAGTGTATGACACGCATGGATCAAACTGTAACCGGCTGTCGTGATACGCCGTATCTCGTCGGGATGGGCAAAAAGGTAATCTAGTCGCTCGACCACGTTGTGGCCGTCAACAAAGACACAGTTCTCCATGTCGACAAAGCCGGCTGCCTCCACTGCTGCCGTGCGTTCGGTCACGAGACAGGCATCTGCCCCGGGAATCTCGAAGTGCTTGCGTACGACCTCGCCGCCCATAGTGCCGCATGTGGGGACGATGAGGCTCGCGTTGAGCGCGCGCGCATAAGCCTCTCCAGACAGGAACTGGGAAGCTAGCTTGCTCTCATAGGCGTGTTGCGGCGAGACCAGGCAGGGGTAACGGTCTCGGATCATCGGAAAGACCGTCTGTCGCCAGGGATAAAGGCCATAGGCCTGACCTGTGAGCATGGCCGGGATGACCTTTTGCTGGCCATAGTCGTGGTAGACTTCGGGATCGATGAAATTTGGCCAGACGAACAGATTCTCCTTCACCGCCGGCATATATTCCGGAGTCATCGTTGCGATCGCGAAATATGTCTCGATGCCCCACTGCTCCATATCGGAAAGGAAGCCCGCGCGTCGATCGCACCATGCGTCGGCGTTATGAAGGCCAAGCTTCGGAACGGCGACATGGGTATTGGTGTTGGTGATTTTTATCCGACGCGACCCATGCGACCGATAACCGCTTTCAAACAGCGTCAGATCCGGCTCGTACCTGTCGCATATCTCTGCATAGTCGCAGTCGCGGTTAATGACGACGACATCGAAATGTGTTGCGAGGCATTTGACCTGCTGCTGCATGTGCAGCAGCAGGTAACCGGCCGCGTTCGCATTGGGCTGATGGTCCCATTGAAAAAAAACGAGCCGCGGTTTTCGATCATTAACGTTGCTACTCATGTCCCTATCGAATGGCTTCAGGAGTAGTGAGCTCGACGTTCGCGGACGCCAGATGCGGATAGGCCGCTTGCGAGGACTTGGCGCTGGGCCAGTTCCTTGCGCCGCCGGAAAGCTTCCACTCGAAATAAGCGATCGTTCTCTCAAGCCCCTCACGAAGGTTCACCTTCGGCTGCCAGCCCAGTTGTTGCGTTGCGCGGCTGATATCGGGCTTGCGCTGTGTCGGATCGTCAACTGGCAGATCCTTGAAGACGATGCCGGACTTCGATCCGGTCATTTCGACCACCATTTCTGCCAATTCACGGACCTGGAATTCTCCGGGGTTGCCGAGATTGATGGGGCCCGTGACCCCAGCGGGCGCGCCCATCAGACGGATAAAGCCGTCGATCAGGTCGTCTACATAGCAGAACGATCGTGTTTGCCTGCCGTTGCCAAAGATCGTGATCGGCTCGTTTCGAAGCGCCTGAACGATGAAATTGGAGACAACACGGCCGTCATTGGTCTGCATGCGCGGACCGTAGGTATTGAAGATCCGCGCCACCCGGATTTCCACGCCATATTGACGATGATAGTCGAAGAACAGCGTCTCGGCGCACCGCTTGCCTTCGTCATAGCATGCCCGCGGTCCTATGGGATTGACGCTGCCTCGATACTCCTCGGGTTGAGGGTGGACTGCCGGATCGCCATAAACTTCGCTTGTGGATGCCTGGAAGATCTTCGCCTTGGTGCGTTTTGCCAAGCCGAGCATATTGATGGCCCCGTGCACATTGGTCTTCACGGTCTGCACGGGGTCGTGCTGATAGTGGACCGGGGATGCTGGACAGGCGAGGTTGTAGATTTCGTCGACCTCCACATAGAGTGGGAAGGTAATGTCATGGCGGAGCACCTCGAAGCGAGGATCGTCAAGAAGATGCAGCACATTGTCGCGCGAACCGGTGTAGTAATTGTCCACGCAGAGGACGTCATTGCCCTCTCGCAAGAGCCTTTCGCACAGGAATGATCCCAGAAACCCGGTGCCGCCGGTTACCATAATTCGCTTTTGTCCGTGCATTGGTATGCTCCGTTGTTGATGGTTGCCTCGCGGAAGCAAGGATTGTCAGTAGGCTCCCCTGCGCTTGAAGACCGCAGGGATTGTGCTGAGAAGAATTTGGCAGTCGAACCACAGAGACCGGTTGTCGATGTAGAACTCGTCGAGTTGCTGCTGCAGTTCGATATCCGCATTGCTTCGTTCGGATATCTGCCAGAGGCCCGTCAGCCCCGGTGTTACCGAACGCCGCTTGTCACGAAATTCGCTATCCATCGCTGAGAGGTGATATTCTGGAAACGGGCGCGGTCCGACGATGGCCATCTGCCCCGCAATGATGTTTGCCAATTGCGGCAGCTCGTCGATGCTCGAAGAGCGCAGCATATGTCCTATAACCGGAAGGACGCGCGGATCGTCCTTGAGCTTGAAGTGGCTCAACCACTCGGCGCGCATGTTAGGGTCATCTCGGAAGACTGCTTCAAGGCGCTGCTCTGCATCCTGATACATCGTCCTCAATTTCAGGACGTGCACCGGCTTACCGGACCGCCCCTCCCTGGTGTGCCGGAAGAACACCGGGCCCGGATCGATGGCATAGATTGCGGCCGCTGCAAACGCGATGAATGGGGCGACGACGATCGATGCAGGGATGGCGATTGCGAGATCGAGGATCCGGCGAACCAGGTCCGAGTTCACTGAACTCCCACTGTTGGTAAGGCGAATACCGATTTCTCCGCCGACATCCGCAGGTCGCAATCCGCTTACCTTGAGGCTCGGTGTGTCGGACAGCAAAATGACTTCGGCGAACTTCCGACGCATCGCCGCCAAATCGAGTGCAAGCGCGCCGGTGTCACCCGCAATCACGGCAATGGATGGCCCGCCGTCGGTCAATGCCTCCAAACTATCGGGGGAAATGGCCTCCGGCCTGATGCCATACTGCCAGTGGTTCTTGAAATGGGCCACGAGAGCGGGAGTAAGGTTGCACCCCCCTATGACAACCGCGCGCTCTCCCCAGACTCCAAGTTTCCAGCACAGGCCCCGTGCAAGCCAATGCACAAATGGCTGAGCAATCAGCCCGAGAGCGAGGAACCCAATGACGGCAAGCAGCAGTCGTTCCCCCTCGGGCAGGACAATTGCTCCAAACGCCGCCAGGACAGCCACCTTGACGGCAGCTACAGTGCGCCGCCGCAGATGTTCGTGGTCATGCAACCGATATCCAGGATAGAGGCCGGCCGACGCGTAAAGAATAATCGCGGCGAGTGCTGCGATCGTGAACGTACGCTCCGCCAGCGTGCCCTCCAAACCACTGGGGAAAAAGGACACGACAACAAAATAGGCAACCAAATAGCTTGCAATGTCGCCGGAGACCAGCAAGGACGAGGTTGCAAGCCGAGAAAGCCGACGCCGTAGTGCGGCGGGCATATTCAGCCCCGCCCGGTCAAAGGGATCGGCGGTCTTAGCTGCTATGGGCGGCACGGAACCTGCCGCAATCGCCCGCGACGTCATGTCATTTGAAGTGGCCGCCTTCGACGGACCCGGTGTCATTGCTGGCGACGCAAATAGGGACATGATGACTTTACACCTTTGCAGCTGCTGCTTTTGGCGCGCTTGATCCAAAAACCGCGTCTTCGATCGGAAACTTCCGAAGCCCTAGTCTCTGGAATGCCGTCAGTGAGATGAAGGTCGGCACGACGACCGCATAGCGCCGCCACAGCCGTCGCGGCTCGCATAAAAGACGAAACGCCCATTCGAAGCCGCTTCTTTGAATGAGCCTTGGAGCCTGCCGCTTGAGACCGGCGTGGAAATCGAATGCGGCTCCGACACCGATGAGCATCGATGCTTCCAGACGATCGCGCATGTGCGCCATCCAGAGTTCCTGCTTGGGACTGCTCAGCCCGACCCAGATGATATCGGCGCCCGATCGATTGAGCTGTTCAGCAATCTCCGTTTCCTCCCGCGTCGACAGTTTGCGAAAAGGTGGCGCATAGGAGCCGACGATCCGTGCTTGCGGAAATTTTGCGAGAAGGCGCGCCTGCAGCTGTTCGAGCGTTTCGGCCGTTGCGCCATAGAGGAAGTGGCGCAAGCCCTTGGAGCTGCCGGCATCGAAAACGGATAACATCAGGTCAGGTCCATAGACCCTGTCGCTTTCCGCATGACCGGCACGCTTCAATGCCCATACCAACGGCATGCCATCGGGTGTTACGAGGAAAGCCCGGTTATGTATCGACCGGAGCTCGGGATCATCTTGACACCGGACCACGCCGTGCGCGTCGCGAACGCACACATATTCCTTCCTGCCGTCTTCGATCGCTTTTTGAATAAAGCCAGTCGCGCTTTTGAGATTAACTGCCGAAATGCGAACACCAAGGACATTAATACATTCCAAAGAACTCGTTTGATTGAGAACTGAACCTTGGCTTCCGTCTGCTGATTGCTTTCTCATGACCTACGCTTTCGCGATCTAAACTGTCATGAGAATATGCTGCCAAGACGATTGCCTCCATACTTGCGGCTCTAACTATTGGACGTAGAAGAGACTTCATGTTTCTACGTCTTATGCCGAGATAGGTTACATATTCGAAGTAAGGCGATGTACCCCCACTGTTTGCCAGGCTGCTCTTTTTGATAAGCGCTGTCCCGAAAGAGCGGTTTGATCTCGGCAAAGCCGAACCCAGCTCGTCAGCCCACCAGAGCGCAACCGAAAAGTCCAGTGCGCCCACGACGCAGACCTCTACAAGGAGAGCAATCGCATCGAGCGCTTCTTCAGCAAGCTCAAACAGTTTCGACGCGCCGCAACCCGATACGACAAACTGCTCGTGAACGTCATGGGATTGGCCAAGTTCGCCACAATCGCGATGTGGCTCAAATAGTTAAATCGTCGCCACCCTCTAGGGAGGCGAAGCGTCCGCCACCATTGATCTTCTACCAGGACTGCCGGATGCAGAGCAAGATCGAAGCGGCCATCAACGTTGCCATCCGAGTTAAACAGTTGCCCCCATCCGTTTCCTGCGACTGGGGCAACTCATAGGTCTGCGGCAACCGTCGATATGCTTCTTTACAACGCGGCGAGAAAAACCAGGGACCCTGCGGAGCGGCCCGCTTATGAGATGAATTGGTGCATGCATCTTGCACACCGGATCGATCCTAGCTCGGTCAGCCGACGGAGCAAGCTGGATTCCATAGAGAGGGACTTCCACGGCTGCCGATCTAGAGCCTTTCCGAGGTCTCGCACCAGCGGCCGAACTTGATCGCCCAGTCAGACACGGTCTGGAACGAGACATCGATACCACGCTCGGCAAGCAGATTGTCGACATAAGGCAGGCTCAGGAAGCGGAAAGTGTCGTCACACCGCATGCCCGATGATCTCGGGGGGAAAGCGGTGGCGCTTGAAATGCTGGTCAACGGGTTGGTCGAATCGATACGGTCGACCTCCCATTACCATCTCGATCAGCACCAATCTTAAGGCGATGTTGCCCAAAATTGCCGAATTCAGAAAAAAATGTCGATTCCGCATTTGGCGGGAGCAATCCAGCCACGCCCATCAGGTTTTTCTAAAGTTTTCAATGGATGCATGTCGCCCTGGTTGCAGAAAGAATAACTCGCGGCAAGCGAGATATTAATACTGCCACATTTTGCGCGACTCGAAATTCACCAAATATTTCAAAACGTAACTTTGGATCGATTCGGATATTGTGGCAGCAATAAGGCTATGCTTGTCAAGCACTTACTGTCTCGTTGCTGTTGCGCCCTCAAAAATGTCGCCCTATAACCTGCCGCCGTAGCGCTGGATTAACCACAAATATTAACGGGCGGGGGTTGAGGAACACGACCATGACAACATACTACGTAGCGACGACTGGCAGCAACGGCGGTAACGGCAGCACCTCCTCTCCGTTTCGCACGATCAGCGAGGCGATGTCGGCGAACCTTAAGCCCGGCGACGAGGTCGTGGTGCGGGCGGGAACCTACAACGAAGCTATTAATATCGACAAGGACGGCTCGGCGGCAGCCGACATCACGCTGCGCTCGGAAGTGCCCGGCGGGGCGCTGATCCGGCCGCCCGCGGGCTCGTGGAACGCGATCAGTGTCAACGCCAACTACGTGACAATCGACGGCTTTGACATCGGCGGCGCCAAAGGCGACGGCATCGAAGCGAACAACGTCCACCACATCTCAGTTCTCAACAACAAGGTCCACGGCAGCGGCGAGTCCGGCATCCAGTTCAACCAGTCGGACTTCATCAAAATCGAAGGGAACGAGACCTACAATAACGCATCGACGGGCTGGTTCTCGGGTATCTCGATCTACCAGAACCGGAACATCACCGGCGATACTTCGACGGACGGCTACCGGACGATCGTGCGCAACAACATCTCGCATGACAACGTCACCAAGTCGGGTGCGCACACCGATGGCAACGGCATCATCATCGACGATTTCCAGAGCACGCAGACGAGCGGTCATCCGAACTACACGTTCAAGACCCTGGTCGAGAACAACCTCGTCTACGAGAACGGCGGCAAAGGCATCCAGGTTACCTGGAGCGACTCCGTCACGGTGAAAAACAACACCGCATACCACAACAATCAGGACCCACAGAACAGCGGCACCTGGCGCGGCGAGCTCAGCAACTCGGCGTCGAGCAACAACACCTGGGTCAACAACATCGCCGTGGCGGACCCATCGCTGAACAAGAACAACACCGCGATCGATAACACGTCGACCGACAGCTACAAGAACACTAACGTCGTCTGGGCCAACAACATCACCTACAACGGCACGGCCGGCCAGGCATCGGTCAAGACCGACGGCGGCAACGCGATGCCGAGCGCGGCGAACGGCAACAAGCTCGGCGTCGACCCGAAATTCGCGGGGGCATCGAGCGACAACTTCCACCTAGGCTCCGGCTCGTCGGCGATCGACGGCGGAACCAGCAAGTACGGCGTCGCCTCGGTCGATCTGGACGGCCACGCTCGCGTCGTTGGAACTGTCGATATGGGTGCCTACGAATCGGGCTCCAGCGCGGCACCGGGAACGCCAACCACGCCGACGACGCCAACCACGCCAACCACGCCGACGACGCCGACGCAACCGGGAACGCCAACTGCGCCGACGAAGGAAATCATCGGCACCAACGGCAACGACATCCTGCCACACACCGGTCAGTCCAACAGCGGCAACGAGACCTTCAAGGGTCTCGGCGGTAGTGACGTGTTGAAGGGCGGCGCCGGCGCGGACGTGCTCGACGGCGGTAATGGTACCGACACGGCCAGCTATGCGGGCTCCGGCGCGGTTAGCGTCAATTTGGCGACCAAGGCCGCATCGGGCGGGCAGGCCACCGGTGACAAGATCGCCAGCATCGAAAACTTGACTGGCTCCAGCTACAACGACGTGCTGACCGGCGGGAATGGCGGCAGCAACGTTCTCAATGGCGGGGCTGGCGCGGACAAGCTCAGCGGCGGCGCCGGCGGGGACGTCATCAATGGTGGTGCCGACAACGACACGGCCGGGTATGCGGGCTCCGGCGCGGTCAACGTCAACTTGGCGACTGGGGCCGCAACGGGCGGCCATGCCGCCGGTGACAAGTTCGTCAGCATCGAAAACTTGACTGGCTCCAGCTACAACGACGTGCTGACCGGCAATAGCGGCAGCAACGTTCTCGATGGCGGGGCCGGCGCGGACAAGCTGAACGGCGGACTCGGCAACGACAAGCTGGTTGGGAAAGCCGGCGCAGACATTCTGACCGGCAGCGGCGGAGGCGATACTTTCGTCTTCAATGTGAAGCCCGACAATATCAGCGTCGACCATATCCGGGATTTTTCCTCCGCGGCGGGCGACAAGCTGATGCTCGATCATTCGATTTTCGCCGCGCTCAGCCTATCCGGATTTTCGGATGAGAATTTCGTTCTGGGAACGAAGGCGCTCGAGGCCGATGACAAGCTGATCTACGATCAGAAGAGCGGCTATCTATCCTATGACGCGGATGGAAGCGCAGCGGGCGCGGCCGTCCATGTCGCGGATCTCGATAATTCCGCAGCACTTCACTTCAAAGATTTCCTGCTTGTCTAACCGGCTCGGCCCGTCGCCTTTCAGGCGGCGGGCCTACTACAGCGTCACGGGCAATCGTGTCTCCTGCTCTTGCCGGCACGAAAGTCCCGCCCGCATTCTCCGTTGACGCCACTCGTGCAGCAACGGAGAAGCCTTTGCCCTGGATCGCCTATATCGCCGGGGACCACGTTTGCCCTGGTCCCACCCGGCGAAGTGCGTCGCATCCATCACCGACCTCCAAAAGTCAGTGTTGAATCTGAATTGCTCCAGCCCGGGAACACTGCTCGTCGTAGTGCCCTTTCGTTACTCGGACGGCGCGACTACGCTTTCGGTGTCCGCCCCAGCCTTCTGAAGATCCTGTAAACTGCCAAATTCTCCCGAAGGCATGATGCTCGGATGTATTCGGAAGCTCTTGTCGTTCAAATTGCCGGCGTAGCGGTTATGCGCGAACTGCACGTATCCAGACCCATGGTCAGGAGCGTAGACATAGGCTGCAAGCCCGTTACTACTGTCGATCGACACGATATTGCTCTCGATACGATTGGGACGTGCCCATGGCGGACGCCAGCCCCTGCCGGTACCGTCATCAACGCGAAAAGCCGCCCCCGATCCGCGCGTGATGACGTTTCCCGTCACCAAGTTGCTCCAGCCGCCGTTGATGCCGATCGCCGATATATTGTCCGAGAGCGTATTTCCTTCGATGCGCACACCACTGGCCTTGCCATCGGTGTAGATCGCCCAACTGATGGGAGTCGGCCATTCATTGATATTTTCATATCCGAAAGGCCAAAACGTCCCATCGGCCCTGTTCATAAGTTGACTTGTCCCGGTGATTACATTGTAACGGATACTGCTGTTCAGGAGATCTGCCTGCTCGCCCATCAGCTTGATGGCACCGCCATCTGCCGTCTGCTGATTGGCATTGCGGATTTCGTTATGTTCGATGACTGCGTCGTGGACTGCGTCTTGTGCTCCCCACAATGAGCCGCCGGCGATACCGAACTGCGCAGTATTTTCGACCAGGTTATGGGCGATCCTGATATTGTCGGCCGCCTGGAACCATATCCCCGCGGTTTCGAAGTAGACTCTTCCGATGTCATGAATATGGTTCGACAGGATTCTGGCTCCGTCGGATTTGCCGAAGCTGCCATAGGTCGTGCCAACGTAAATCCCATTGCCAGCCACATCTCCAATCACGTTGCCGGCAATCAGGACATCTTTGCTCTCGGAAACATGGATGCCGACGCCGACATTGTCGATGGAGTTGCCGAGCAGCCGGACGCCGTCCGAGTGATCGAGCCGTATGGCCCCAAAGCTTCTGGTGTCGGTGCCGAACTTGCCGCTACCCTGCGGATCCCCATCCCGAAACTGGAGCCCCGATACAACCATCCCGTCGGCCCCATCCAGCCTGAAGAAGGTCGGCAGGATGCCGGCGACAGCCGTAGAACTGGTTGGTAGTCGATCGGTCGGGATATAATCGAGTTGACTCTTGGCGCGGTCATACCACCACTCCCCGGGCGCATCGAGCAGCGCCGCCGCCCCGGTCAGGAAATAGCGGCTGCCTTCTGCGGTGAAGAAATAGCTGGTGCCTTGGGTATTTATCGCCCGGTTCGCGGTGTCGATTGAAGCCACTGGGAGAGTGTCACTGCCCCACTGGCTGCCGGGGTGAAAACCACCTACGATGTGGGCGACAAGCCCTGCTGCATTTTTTGATATCGGAAGATCGCCGGCATGGAAGCAAAAGCGCGTGTTACCATGCCATATATCGTCGTCCTGCGTGCACTTAGCCGCGAAAAGCCACCCTTTGCGCGGGTCTCCATCGAGTGGAGCGTTGGGAAAGCGAGCCCGCGTCTGGCGCGCGCCGCTGACGAAAAGATCGCCCAAGTCCCGGCCCGCAGGCAGCTTCAGTGACGCCTTCCAGCGACCATCGGCCTGCGCCGTCCAATTGTGCACAATCGGGCCGCCGTGCAGAACCGGCGCCTCGTTGCATCTCGCCGCGATGATCAGTCCCGCATCGCGAGCATCGAAGACTATCGGTTCAGCGAGATAGTAATCCCCATTGCCCATTGCGATCGTATTCTGGCCGCCCTTCTGGCGCGCAGCATCCCGCGCTCTTTCAATACTGGCAAAAGGACCGTCTGTACGCCGAGAATTTGCTTTAGGAAGGTCCCCGCTCCAGGTGTCTTTGCCATCGGGAGAGACATAGAATACTGCCCGGGCCGCGGGTGCTCCGGTCAATATGTTGCTCAGTGAAGTCCCCTTCAGCTTGTCCGAAAAGGTCGCCGGCGAGGCTTCCGCGCAAGTTGCCTCCCTGACCGCCGTCCGCAGCCTGTCGGGCGCATCTGCGTCCGAACTCACCGAGGCCAGCTTGCCCGGCTGCGGAAAGAGCATCGCAAGCAAAATGCTCAAGATCGGTGCGAAGCGCAGCCTCATGAGATTTGCAGCTCCGCCGTTCTGCTGCGGGCCGGTGCTCGCAGTTGCCGGCCGGGAGCCGTCGAAACAACAACAGGCTTGTATAGAGAGAACATGATGATGGCTGTTGTGAACAGAATGAAAATCGCGTCATTCTGAATCAGGAAGATCGTCTCGGTCAGGTTCATCACCAAAACCACAACCGTGAAGACGTTCAGCCAGAGCCAGCCATAACGCGGGTCCCCGCATTGGAGGCCCCCCCCTTGGCGGAGTGCCTGCAGAAGCATGAGAGCGAACAAAGTCATTCCGCTTATTCCGAAGCTCAGCAGCGTATCGCGGAATCCATTATGGGCGTGGGGAGCCATCCATTGGATCTTTGACCAGATAATCCAGGCTTCGGGATTCGCCTCTGTCCAAAACGCTTGGTAGCCGAAGCCGAGCAGCAGATGATCGGCGATCTGACCATCGACCAGCTCCCACAAGGGCACTCGGCCCGTCAAAGTGGCATCCTTGCCCAGCGCCTCAAGGAATGGGACCAGGAATTCGTGAAGCAAAAGGAGGATCCCGACGAACATTTGAACGAAAAGCAGGATGAAGACGATGCGACCGATGCCACGGATTCGCTGCAACATGGAGTAGAACCCGATCAGGCAATATGCCGATACCGTCGCAATTGTCGCGGTCATCGATCCGGAAAGGAAGAGACAAGCTCCGCCCGCCATCAGCAAGATCAAAGCGGTTCGCCGCAAGCCTCGGTTGCCGTCCATTACGACGGCAGTCGACACCAGTATCATCATGCCGGCGTACCAACCAAGGCTGTTCTTGTGGATGAATATGCCGCGCACCGCGCTGTCCGTGGGCATGCGAGCAAGCCCCGGCGACACCACAAGAAGCAACAGGCTGAGGACGATACATGTTCCGAAGGTCGCAAATGCAACGAGAAGCAACTGCCTCGGTGTAAAGCGTAACGCCAACACATAAGCCAGAAGTACGGTGAAGAGCAGGCCGATGGCACGCCTGAAAGTCGTCGACGGGCCAACCGACCAGAAGACAGACACGAAGGGCATGGCGACCATCAGGGGGACAAGCCAATTTCGCTTGAGCGCTGTGATGAATTGCGGATAATTTCGTGCCAGCATCAGCAATGTAAACCCGTATACGGGTAAACAAAGCAGACGCAATATGGACCTGGCATGATCGCTAAGGCCTCCGTCGGCATCCGCCAGCATGAGCGGGAAAAGCGCGCCTGTCTGAAGAAAAAGGCATAGGCCGGCGCCCCAGCACTCTATCGCTCGCCAGCTGACAGTCGGCCCATTCGCTATTCTAAGCGTATACGCTCTCATTACCCGTCCCGACTTGCTTGGACAGATGAGAGGCTGTTGATCGCGGCAATTTGGAAAGACATGGGTCCCCTTTCATAGCTGCGCTGCTTACCAACGAACAATCATCCCGCCACATCCCCGGTCAACCAACGCAAACGAAGGCGGGGCTAAGCCTAACGTCCATACCCACCACCCAAGGACGTTGTTTGGATTAAGCCCACGGTCTACCCCTCCCCCAAAAGTTGGTGCTGGGGCCTACGACATTGCCCATAAGAGGAGATGTCACCCGTGACCAATCACCGGTAGCTTGACGATGAAAGCATACCGCGAAGCACGTCGCGCTGAGCCACAGTTTCCGGTGAAGCGAGGCAATAATTCTGGCGCAGCCGGCTGTTGGCCGGTGACGCTTAGAAGGGTTGGGATTGCAATGGTTCTGCGTCATGGTCCTGGTTTTGTACGTTATATAAAGGGAGCGTCACGCGTTGCGGCGTTGTCGGCGGTGACCCTACCGGCTCAAGGCGAAATCCTGATCGAGCAGAACTCCTTCCATCAATTCGCGCTGCCAAACGCGCGAGCGTTCGCAACTCCGGCGCACCGACGTGTCGCCCAGCGACGCGCTTGAGGGGTGTCATGGAGCGGCCTACAATCAGCGTCCTTATCAATAACTACAACTACGGTCGCTTCGTTGCCCGGGCAATTGACAGCGCCTTGAGCCAACAGCCGTCCAATGTCGAGATAATCGTCGTCGACGACGGCTCGAGCGACCAGTCGCGCTCTGTTCTCGACGGCTATGACAAGCGGGTGAAGGTGCTCTTCCAGGAGAACCAGGGACAGGCCGCCGCCATAAATGCTGCTGTGAAGTTGAGCAGTGGCGACATCCTCTGTTTTCTTGATGCCGATGACTGGTGGGCGCCAGGCAAGCTGTCGGCAACAGCCGCTGCTTTCCACTCCAATCCTCAGGCATCGCTTGTTTATCACCGACTTCAGCCAACGCGGACCGATGGCTCACCAGCCTTCAAGCCAATCCCTCGAACCCTGTGTTCAGGAAATTTGCCGCCACGGCTCGCCAGATCGGCTGGTTGGTGGCCCTTCCCAATGACATCAGCCGTCGCTGTAAGACGTAGCGCGTGGGATGTTGCGGGGGATATTCCCGAGCAGTTCCGCATGTCTGCCGATGCCTGGCTCACAGGCATCTATCCATTTCTGGGGAGCGTTGTCGCCTTGTCGGATCCACTCGGGTTCTATCGGATTCACAACAATAATTGGTATCGGCCAGTCGATGACGCCGCCATGCTGCGGAAGCGGATGGCCCATTGGCAGGCTACCGTTGAAGCGACGAACCGGTTTCTTTCCGCACACGATCTGGCGGGAAGGCTGCGTCTGACTGATCACTATCCGTACCGGGTGGCCTCAGCCAGGCTGCAGGGCGCCGATACACGCACCCGGTTCAGCCTTGCTGTGGAAGGGCTCTTTTTCGCCGGAGAACCAAACTTTCTGAGGCGGACGCGTGATGCATTGCGCACAGCCTACGACTTGCCCCGACTTGGCCAGGATGTCGGCGTGTCGGAGGCAGCGGGATGAAGGCGCTGCTGCTGGTTTCCGAGCTGGAAGACTACACCATCTCCTTCGCTAGCGGCGTTGCGCGACATGCGCACGTCGTCCTAGCGGTTCCGCGCCGGCGCTACGCACACCTTGCTTCATGGATCGATCCGGCTGTCGATCTGCACCTCATGGACTGGCCAAGGCACCGCTCGCTCTCCAATCCCTGGTTCCTGCACCAACTCACGCGTCTTATCCGGCAGGAGCGACCGAACGTCATTCACCTTCTGAGCAACTCGACGCTCTGGTTGAACTTTGCCGCGCCGTTCTGGCGCCCGATCCCGATCGTGACCACCGTCCATGACGTGGAAGTGCATCCCGGCGACTCCGACACCCGCACTCTGCCAGCCTGGGCTCCTCAATTGATGGTGCGGCAATCGGGTCATGTCGTCGTCCATGGCGAAGGGCTGAAACAAATGGTCCTCAAGCGATATTCAAAATCGCCTGATTGTGTCCATGTCCTGTCGCATCCCGCCATTCATCGCTACGCGGAACTCGCTCGGCGGCACCAGATGGCGCGGCGCGGCGCAGATGGAACTTTGCGCGTTCTGCTTTTCGGACGGATTTTTGCTTACAAGGGATTGGAGCATCTGATCCGTGCCGAGGCGATGCTCAAGGACCTGCTCCCCAATCTACGCATCACGGTGGCAGGCCGCGGCGATGATCCGCGGATCTTCCAGCCCCTTATGGGGGACGCCGCCCGCTATGATATTCGCAACCGCTTTATCGAGGATATGGAGGTCGCCCAGCTCTTTCTGGATGCCGACATCGTTGTCCTCCCCTATACGGAAGCCTCTCAAAGCGGCGTCCTCAATCTTGCCGCTGCATTTGGCAAACCGGTTATCGTGACTGATGTCGGCGAATTGCGAGCCACCGTTCTGCCAAACGGACTGGGAATGGTGGTTCCACCCGGGGATGTGGAACAGCTGGCGATAGCCATACGGACACTGGCGGAAAACAACGAGCTCAGAAGCAGCTTCGGGGTCAACGCGCTCGCATGGGCTACGGGTCCGAATTCGCCTCAACAGGTCGGAGCACAGGCTGCGGCCGTTTATCGCAAGGTGGTCGAGGCATGCTAATGAACACGCTCACGGATGGGAATCGGGTAGCGACGCGGAACGCAGCAGCAACCGTCCGCCACTACGTCCCTGGTGGTTGCGAAAACGGTGGCGGAATTGGCAGGCTCGTCGGCTATATTTCGAACACGGCGAAGGAGGCCGGCGAAACACACCTCGTCACCGACACCAGAGGGCCTCGTTGGTCCTCAGTTGCGTCGCCTGTGCGCCTGCTCGGTGCCGTCTTGATGATGGCAAAGGACCGGATAATTGCTCCGGCACGCATTCACCATATTCACGTGGCGGGTCGCGGCAGCACCGCAAGAAAGCTGATCCTGACCGAGGCTGCCCGTCTCCTCGGATGCTCTTACATATTGCACCTGCACGACTACGACTACGCGACCGACTTTGCCGCACGCTCGCCACGTCAACAAATGCTCGTACGCCGGATGTTCCAACATGCTGACCAGGTCGTGGCACTGGGCCAGCGCGACCGCATGACGCTCACGACGCTTCTCGGCGTGGAAGAGCGCCGCGTAGTCGTCATCGGCAATTGTGTTCCCGACCCGGGGCCGCGCAATGTTCATGTCGGCGAAATGCCGTTGATCATATTTCTCGGCCGGCTGAGCGAACGCAAAGGCGTTCAGGAGCTTCTGCTTGCCTTAAGTCATCCGATCATGAAAGAGCTCAGGTGGCGAGCCGTGCTGGCAGGCGACGGACCGGTGGAAGACTACCGGCGCCAGGCTGCCGCCATGGGACTTTCAGATCTGGTGAAAATGCCGGGCTGGCTTGGCGCCGACGAGGCGCGAGCCTTGTGTACACGGGCAGATATCCTGGTCTTACCTTCGCATGCCGAGGGTTTGGCAATGGCTGTGGTCGAAGGGCTTGCCCATGGGCTCGCCGTCGTTACCACGCGCGTCGGCGCGCATGCCGAAGTCATCTCCGACGGTGAAACCGGCGTCTTCGTACCTGTCGGAGACAAGGATGCGCTGGCTGCGGCGCTGGCTAAGCTCGTCACCGACCCGGAACTCCGCAACCATCTGTCGGCCAAGGCCCGTGCTCATTATCTCAACAATTTCAGTATGAAGGCTTACATGCGATCGCTGGACAAACTCTACGACGCTATCTCCGCGCAACCTCAAACAATGGCTGGTGAACGATGACTATTTCGACCCTGCCGCCAGACCGCAACACCTCGCTCTCATCGATGCGCTACGATCCCCGGCTTCAGGTAGAGACTCGTTCGGACGAAATTGATCTGACTTCAGGCCTGCGCCTTATCCGGCGACGGATGGTCATGATAATGGCCATCGTCATGCTCCTTATGGCGGTTGCCGCAACCGTGATTTCTGGATTGAAGCCGACTTATCATGCCGAGTCCCGGCTGATCATCCACACGCCTCTGGCGACAAAGCTCGGCACCGACGAGTCCGGCCGCAGCGATCCGCTGGACGCCACATCTGAGACCGAACGGCTTCTTTCCAGAAGCATAGCAGAGCGGGTAATCCGCGACCTGCGGCTCAATCAATGGCCGGAATTCAATCCGGCGCTGCAAGAAATCTCGCCTATCGACAAGATCCGATCAATGCTGCGCGGTTGGGTCGATAGTGAAAAACCCTCCTTGCCGATACGGGACAGCATCGAGCCGATAATCCCAAAGTACTACAAGGCCCTCCGCGTTTGGCGCGATGGCCAGGGTGACGTCATTCAGATCGGTTTCGATGCGAGTGAACCCGAACTGGCCGCTTCGGTCCCGAACCGGCTCATCAGCATCTATCTCGAAGAGCGCAAGGACAGTCTGCGTGGTCGAGTGGACGCAGCAGAAGAATGGATTCTGCTGCGCATCGACGAACAGATGGGGCGCGCCAAGGCAGCACGCAATGCCGCCGACGAGTATCAGGAAACCATGGACGTCGTCTCAAATGACGACGCTCAGGTTGAACAGATCAAGTCGATAATGGAGCTGGGCGAGCGGCGGACAAAAATCGAACAGAGCCGCGTCGAAGCGAGAGCAACGATATCTGCACTCGAAGCGACCGATGACCCCTCGCTCGTCCTGCAGAATATGGTCATTCCCGATAGCATTGGCGCAATGCAACGCGAGCTTCGGGCGCAGGAGCAAGATCTCGGGCGCCTTCTCGAGACATATGGCAACACAGCCGCAGCCGTGGTCGACGCGCGGACCAAGATCCTTAAATCCCGCACCGATCTCAGCCTTGCGACCGATCGATATCTCCAATCGATACGCGCCAAGCTTGCGGCGCTCGATCACGAGGACGACGCGGTCGGGTCGGCATTGGCGGCTGCTCACGAGAAACGCGCTCGCTCTGCCCTGGCGCAAACCGAGTTGGCCCGACTCCAGCGCCTGGCTGACAAAGAGCAGACGGCGCTGGACAAGCTCGAGGAGCAGCGCCGTGGCCTGGCTGCGCAAGCCATGTTGCCGGGCGCGGAACTGGAAGTTTTGTCACCGGCCGCGGTGCCGCTGGCGCCGCAGGGACGCGGGCGGCTTTTCTATTTGATCGGCGCCCTTTTGGCTTCGATTTCGATCGCGGTGACGGCCGCTTTCGTGGTCGAGATGTTGGACAACTCAGTCCGCAGCTTCGACCAGATGGGCGGAATGTCGCGCATCGTACCCGCCGGATTTATCCCGCACCTGAAACGGAAAGACCAGAGAGATCCGTCGATGCTCTTCGGGCGCATGCAAGGCGGGATGTTTGACGAAGCAATTCGCTCCGTCATGACTTCGCTCAAACAATCCAACGGTGGAAAACTGCCAAACACTATCGTCGTGACGTCGGCTCACAGCGGAGAGGGCAAGTCGCTTGTCGCCAGATCCCTGGCAATCGATCTCGCCGCCAACGGAATTCCGGTGCTGCTTGTCGATGGCGACCTCAGACTCGGAAATCTCGACTCGTTTTTCAAATCAGAGCTAAAGCAGGGGTTGAACGATTTCCTGTGTGGACAGGCCGGAATGCGGGACATCATCCATCACCATCCAAGCGGCATCGACTTCATCCCGGCTGGCAATGCCAGTCTCCATCGGCGCGTTCGTTTGACCGATGTGGCTGACATCGTCGCGATGGCCGCCTCACAGGGCCAAATCGTCATCTTCGACAGCGCGCCTGTGCTCGCCTCGACTGATACGATGCATCTGACAGCGTTAGCGGAACGAACGCTGGTGGTCGTAAAATGGGGGAAGACGAGCCGTCGCGCCGTAGAGTTTTGCCTACATCAGCTGAAGACCGCGCGCAACGCAGAGATTGCCGTTGCCATAAATAACGTCGATCCGAACAAACACGCCATGTACAACTTCAGCGATTCCGAACTGTTTGCGAGCTCACTGAGGAAGTACCACGAGTTCTCATGAGTTCGAACAGCGTATCCGCCTGATTCCATCGAAATAAATTACGGAGACCGCAGTGAAGAACGAAAATAAAGTCGCGCTGATTACGGGTATAACGGGTCAGGACGGTGCGTATTTGGCCGAATTGCTCCTGGAGAAGGGCTATATTGTTCACGGCCTCAAGCGACGCTCATCGTCTTTCAACACCAGTCGCATCGAGCATCTATACGAGGATCCCCATGTCGAAAATCCTCGCTTTATTCTGCATTACGGGGACATGACCGATTCAACGAACCTCATCCGCGTCGTTCAGGAAACGCAGCCGGACGAGATCTACAATCTCGCCGCACAGAGCCACGTTCAAGTCTCTTTCGAGACGCCGGAATATACGGCTAACGCCGATGGAACCGGCACGCTTCGGCTCCTTGAAGCAATTCGCCTCCTGGGGCTGACCAAGAAGACGCGGTTCTATCAAGCGTCCACCTCAGAGCTCTACGGCAAAGTTCAGGAAATCCCGCAGAGCGAAACGACACCTTTCTACCCCCGATCCCCCTACGCGGCGGCCAAGCTCTACGCCTATTGGATTGTGGTCAATTATCGCGAGGCATATGGCATGCACGCCTCGAACGGCATTTTGTTCAATCATGAAAGCCCGATCCGCGGCGAAACATTCGTGACACGTAAAATCACCCGGGCGGCGGCTGCGATCCATCTTGGGCTGCAGGAAAGGCTCTATCTCGGCAACTTGGACGCCAAGCGCGACTGGGGACATGCACGAGAATATGTCCGCGGCATGTGGCTGATGCTGCAACAGGATGAACCGGAGGACTATGTACTTGCGACCGGCGAAACGCACTCGGTTCGTTCCTTTGTCGACAAAGCCTTTGCCAAGGTGGGCATGCCGATTGATTGGCGTGGGAACGGGGTTGAGGAAAAGGGATACGATAAGACATCCGGCCGGTGTGTGGTGGAGATCGATCCAGCTTACTTCCGTCCGACTGAAGTTGATCTTCTGATCGGCGATCCGACGAAGGCGCACACGAAGCTTGGCTGGAAACATGAGACCAGTCTTGATCAGCTGGTTGCGGAGATGGTTCGCGAGGATCTGAAAGTCATGGCACGAAATGTTCCGTCGGTCGGTGCAGCCAAAGGTTTTGCCTATGCCTGAGGTGATTTACAGCCTTGCCGGAAAGAGGGTCTATGTCGCGGGCCACCGCGGCATGGTGGGCTCTGCGATCGTGCGGCGTCTCGCTTCCGAGGGGTGCGAGATTTTGACGGCCACCCGCGCCGAGGTCGATCTCAGACGGCAGGAGCAGGTGGAGGCCTGGATGAGCAAGCATCGTCCCGATGCTGTCTTCCTGGCTGCTGCGAGGGTCGGCGGTATTCTCGCGAACGCTACCTATCCGGCCGACTTCCTTTACGACAACCTGATTCTCCAGGCGAACGTCATCCACGCAGCCCATAGAACTCACGTCGAAAAACTGATGTTTCTGGGCTCGTCCTGCATCTATCCGAAATTCGCCGATCAACCGATCGTTGAGGACTCACTTCTGACCGGATCGCTTGAGCCCACGAACGAATGGTATGCGATCGCCAAAATTGCCGGATTGAAGCTCTGCCAAGCCTATCGCAAACAGCACGGTAGAGATTTCATCTCGGCCATGCCCACCAATCTTTACGGTCCAGGAGATAACTTTGACCTCGGGTCAAGCCATGTCATGCCGGCGCTCATACGCAAGACACATGAGGCCAAGATCAACCGGCAACAAGAGATATGCGTCTGGGGTACCGGCACGCCCCGGCGCGAATTCCTGCATGTTGACGATTGCGCCGACGCTTGCCTCCATCTCATGAAGACCTATTCCGCCGAAAGTCATGTGAACGTAGGTTGTGGCGAAGACGTTACCATTCTCGAATTGGCATACCTCGTCTCCAAGATCGTTGGTTTCGAAGGCAAGATCACGCGCGACCTCACCAAGCCAGATGGCACGCCACGTAAACTCCTGAGCGTCGACAAGCTTCGCACTCTCGGCTGGTCTCCCAAGATAGGTCTCAAGGAGGGCATCGCAGATGCCTACCGCTCCTTCGTTGATGGCCATCATCTCGAACGCAGCGACAGAGCTACGTCCGGCGACTTGATCGGTCAAAGCGACATCAGTTTCGAGAAAGCCAAGGGTTCGGCGCCGCATGCGCCCACGCTCTCGACCGTTGCGCATCATCCCTCGCCATAGGGAATTTGCACGAGGGATAACAGGCTTTTGTCTCGGGGGGACGCATATGCTGGGACGGCGCAAATAATGCGGCCTGTAGAAATCAGGATTGCAGCGCTCATTTTCCTGATAGTGGTGTGGGTGATGATTATCGGTGCGGCAATGGATTTTTTCGCGGTCGAAATGCCGATATCGCTTGTCGCGCTATTAGGCAGATAGTCCACATCCGATGGCCCCACCGGGCCTTACCTTCGGCTGGACTTTCGGATGACAATCGCTGCAGTAAAGTCGACAGGCGAAGAGAGGAGCCGGACGGACCCCGCCTCAGTTGATTGGCGGTTCCGCATCGATGTGACCGGGCGGCAAACCTGGCTGACCGAGCCCGAAGAACGCGCGTGCGGTCAAGCAAGCGTCATCCCCCGGGACGCAGGCGCGGCAGACGTCAGGCCGAAGATCGTACACTTGACAGGATGTCTGCGAACCGACGCGACCGACCAGTGCGGAACAGCGCGCACCGTCGCAACGCATTCCCTGCTCGTTCGCGGCTACGAAATGCGCCGGCAGCAAATCGAGAGCAGCGTCTGTTTCGGTGGAAAATCTGGGCCAGGTCGGCGAAAAGGAGCAGCAGGCTCCACAGCTTTGGCAATCGAAATCGATCAATGATGTCATGGCTCGCTCCTACCACACAGCCCGCCAAGAGCAAAGCCTTCGGCTATGCGCTTAACCTGGAGCGAGGCATCCACCTTCATCAGGCTCCTGCTGGCGTTGTCCTGCAAGCCAATCGCCGCACTCGTCGACCTTCCTGACGAGGCCGGGAATGCGGCGCGGCATTTCCAACGCGACGCGCGACCTGTCAGGTGGCCTCGAGAACCATGTTAAGGGGCGTCTGGGCTGCACGCCGGATATGAGTGAAACCGCCTGAGCGGATCACCTCGGCCAAGCGCCGCTCTCCCGCTTGCGCACCGAGTGCCAGCCCTGTCTCCTGCGCGAGCGAGGTCGGAACGCAGATCATCGTCGAGGCTGAGTAGTAGAGCCGTCCAACCGGATTGATGTTCTCCTCCAGCGTATCTCCGGCCATTGGTTCGACCACCATCCAGACGCCGCCCTCTTTTAACGCCTTTCGGATATGGGCCGCAGCGGCTTTCGGGTCGCCCATATCGTGCAAGCAGTCGAAGCAGGTGATCAAATCGAAATCTCGGCCGTCGAAATCCTGCGCCCTGCCGACCTCGAAGTGCAGGTTCGTCAACCCGTGTGCCTGGGCGTGCGCGGACGCAGCGGCAATCGAGCCTGGATGGAAGTCGTAGCCCACGAACCGGGAATTGGGAAACGCCTGCGCCATCAGGATCGTCGATAGCCCGTGCCCACATCCGACGTCTGCCACCTTCGCCCCCGTCTTCAACCTGTCGGTGACACCGTCGAGCGCCGGCAGCCAGTCCTGCACAAGGGCATTGACATAACCTGGGCGGAATAGTCGTGCGACGGCGCAGAACATGCAGCCGGCCTGATCGCCCCAAGCAACGCCTCGGCCGGTTTTGAAGGCAGACTGCACCTTCGGCTGGTTCTCGACCATCGCAGCAGCGGTATCGAAAGCGCCGATCAGATTGACCGGGCTGTCCGGCTCGGCAAACACGAAGGCCTGCTCGGGCGTCAGCGAGAACAATCCTCGCTCATGGTGCACATAACCTGAGGCAGCCTGTGCCGCCAGCCACTCGCGCACATAGCGAGGTGCGCATCCCGAGGCATCGGCAAGTTCGTCGGCCTTCACCGGCCCGATCTCCTTCAGCGTCCTGTAAAGCCCGAGAGCATCTCCGATCCGGACCAGCGGCACGCTGACCGCTCCGCCAAGATCGCCAAGGACGCGGCCCACGAGTTCATTGAGCGTTGTTTCGTTGATTTCCGTCATGTGATTTCCTCCCGGTGCTCGGACGGCGTCTTGCTATCCGTGACGCCAGGATGAAGCTTGTCGTCTCGGCGAGCATGAGGCGGTTGTCCCGCGCCTGCGAAGAAATCCTGCTCCTTGGAGGGACACATGTCCCATCGGCATCGGAGGAGGTCTATCTACCTGCAGAAGCGGGACTATCGGGAGAGCGCGACGACGATCGCTTGCGAGCGGCTATGCACGCCGAGTTTGCTGAAGATCACCGACAGCTGGTTTCGCACGGTCTTTGCACTCTTGCCAAGCCGTTCGGCGATCGCGCGGTTGTCTAGCCCCTCCGCGACGAGGTCGAGAAGGGCGGCCTCGGCGGGTGTCAGACCGGCCTCACTGACCGCACGCGGCCGCACCGACCGATCCTGCCCGAGAAAGGCAGCAAGTTCCGTTTGAAACACATTCCACGCCGGCTCGTCCGGCAAGAGCACATGGTTCTTGCTCTCAAGCGGCACGAAGCTCGCGCCCGGAATCGCGGCGGCGAGCTTGCAACCCTGGTCAAACGGCACGCGCATGTCACCGCGGCTGTGTGCGATCAGCGTCGGGACCCGCAGCATCGCCGCAAGGTCCAGCACGTCGATCCCCTGCATCTGCCAAAGCAGCTGTGCAGCGACGTCGGCCGTTGCCGTTTGTCGCTCGAGATCGCCCCACCAGCAATGCTGTTCAGGCGTGCCGTCGGGGATAAAGAGATTGGTGAAGAACCGGCAAAACGCCGGATTATCGCGTCCCCAGCCGACGCGAACGAAATTGACAAGGGTCTCGGCTTCCAGCCGCTCGGCCTCGGTCTGAGCTCTGGCGCGGGCACCCTGACCATAGGCGTTCAAAAGCACCAGATGCGATACTCGCTCGGGATACTTGAGGGCATATGCGATAGCGAGCGCGCCGCCCTGCGAAAGACCGAGGAGGACGAAGCGCGGCTCCTCGATCGACGCTGCCACGGCGGCAAGGTCTGCGTGCCACGCTTCGACCGAAAGGTCAAAGACATGCCGGTCCGACAGACCGCAGCCGCGCGGATCGTAGCGCACAAACCGGTTGTGGGCGGATAGCGCCTGGAGCCACGGCCGCCACACCGGGCTTTCGAGATCGTAATCGACATGGCTCAGCCAGTGCGCCGCCCGCAGGATCACCTGACCCTGCCCGCAAGACGCCATGGCAATACGGGTGCCGTCCTCGGCTGTACAGAACCGTATGGTCTGACTGAGTTTCATCGGTCGAGAATATCGCAGCCGAAGATCGCATAACAGACCTATCTCCTACGGGATGATTCTCCCGGAAGACAGTTCAGCCTAGGATGCTCGCTACGAAGCCTTTCGATCAATTTCGCCCGCTTCGGGCCATATACCCGACCCGCGACTTGAGCCCTCCCGCTAGCGCTTGAGCACGAAGCGAAGTTGCCGCGACCTCCGTTGACTGTCGCTGAGCTCACGGTCTCGTGGCAAGAGCGAGGAGGCCATCGTAAAGCGCGGTGGCAAGCGGGTCGACATCCGGTGCCTCCTGGTGGAGGCGGAAGGTCGTCGCAACAAGCTTACCGCGGCCGAGCCGCTTTTCGATGATGAAGGCAGCGGGTTTGTGAACCCAGCCGATGACGACGCCGGCGTGCACGCGACCTTGGAATTCCCAAGGACGGAGGCCGGCCATCACCTGGTGCGGCGCGACGCCGGTGAAGGACAGGTCGAACAGCGGACTACCCGGCACATGGGCGAAGACACCATCCCGGCGCAACCAGGAGAAGTTGCCGACCCAATCCCCGCGCCAGATCGATTTGTGACGATTGACGAGATTGTAGCCGGGAAAACTGAAGTATGGCCCGGAAACCATGCCACCGGCACCCGGATCGATTTCAATCGACATCGGGCCATCGCGCGGCGGCGCGTCATCGCGCAGACGGCCGGGGGCCTTGTCGACGATCTGCAGCACCCGCTGGCCGGAATGGATTGCCTCGACGCGAGCGGCATCGATGTCCTTGGTGATGAAGACATCCGCCTCGTGCGGCGAGACGCTGACATGGCCAAGGGCCGACAACCTCTCGGAAATCCCGTCGTCGTTCGAAGCAAAGCGGATGGGGGGTAGCGCATCCCGTTTGCCGTAGACCGCGAGTGTCTCGAAATTCTGGGACAGCACGCTTCCATCGGGCGACACGACCTGGAACCGGGCCTTTTGGATCGCGGGCACCGGCACCGCATCTGCTGTTGTGGTGATCGGGGCATTGTGAACTTGCATCGGCGCCATGGCCGGCAGCGGTATCTCGCCTTTTTCAGCGCCAAATTCCCAGACGAGGCGACTGCCTTCGGGCAGTGCTGTTCCGCCGCTCGACACCTTGATGTCGAAGCTGGCCGTCTGCCCCTCATAGACGGCGTGGCGGGCAGCACCCGGCGCGATGACGATGTCGGAATTGACGGCCGGCAGCGCTTCGG
Source organism: Rhizobium acaciae (assembly GCF_025941625.1). NCBI lineage: Bacteria > Pseudomonadati > Pseudomonadota > Alphaproteobacteria > Hyphomicrobiales > Rhizobiaceae > Rhizobium > Rhizobium acaciae. The sequence goes on along the minus strand of NZ_JAPCZO010000024.1, from coordinate 76,935 downwards.
CGAAGACGCGCGGATTGCGTGCCATGTCCATCAGCCCGTTGCCTTCCCAATGGACATCGGTGAGTTCGGTGATGACATAGCCTCCGATCGGCGCGTGCGTTCGGATGACTTCGATCTCGTATTTCAGGTTCATGTATTGATACCACTGCACCTGCTCGATGAACTGGCCGAGATCGCCAAAAACCTTCTCAAGGGCGAGTTCGCGGAAACGGGCTTCGAGGCCCTGCGGCAGTGCCGTTCCATCCGCCCAAGTGGCACCATAGGCCATCCACCAGGGGTCGCGGCCGTTCTTTTCGCGTAGACGGGCAGGATCGGGTAGACCCCAGACGCCGAACTCGGAGAGGACAAGCGGTTCCTTCCTCGTGCGCACCGCTTCCTTTTCGGTTGAGAAGGTCCAGTCGGCATTGCCGGCGAATTCGCGGCAGAGCGTGTCCCATTCCTCGCGCCGATCCACCGCCGTTCGGTAGAAGTGGTAGTCGTTGATGTCGGTCTTGACGTGGACGTTCGGGAAGCAGGCGGAATTGTCGACAACGAGCCGTAGCGGGTCTTCGACACGCAGCCAGTCGACCATGTCGGAAATCCATTGCCGCTGTTCGGCCGCTTCGCGCAGCCGAGTGCCCCAATCTTCATTGATCAGGGTCCAGATTACGATGGAGGGGTGATTGCCGTCACGGGCGAGAATACCTTCCATTGTCGTGCGCAGGCGCTCGGCGGAGGCCGGGGTGAAGGTCTCGATATTTGGAATTTCGCTCCAGATCAGCATGCCCAGCCGGTCGGCGACCTCGTAATAGCGCGGGTCCGGCACTTTGATGTGGCAGCGCAGGCAATTCAGTCCCATTGCCTTGGCCTTGCGCAACTGGTCTTCGAGCAGGTCGAGCGAAGGCGGCGCGCCGAAACCATCGGGATAATAATCCTGATCGAGCGCGGCGCGTAGATAAAGCGGCTTGCCGTTCAGATGCAGGAAGCCGTCCTTGGCTTCGAAGCAGCGAAAGCCGAAACTTTCCTGCCGGCTGTCGATCTCGACGCCGTCGGCGCTGAGGATCGTTGTGATCGTATAGAGGTTCGGGCTGTCCGGCGACCATGGCGCGACGGCATCGAGCTGGATCGAATGTTCGAGCGTATCTCCCGCAGCCGGAATGTTTCCGGTAAAGACTGGCATGCCCTGCGGGCCGATGATCTCGATTTTCAGCGAGCCTGCAACCATGCTCGCAAAGCGGGCTTTAAGATCGAGCCTAGCTTCCGGCCAAATCGGGTCGAGGCGAAGCGATGAGATGTGAGCGGGATCGCGGGCCTCGATGAGGACGGGCTGCCAGATCCCGCCTTGCGGGCCATACCAGCTCTGCTTGCCATGCGGGATCTCCGCAAAATCGGCGCCACTCTCGTTGCGATGGGCATCCGGCAGGCAGGCCAGGACCTCGACAGTGTTCTCTGCCTGCAACAGAGTGGGTGGGATCACGAATTCGAAAGGAAGATAACCGCCTTCATGACGGCCGATCTCGGTGCCGTTGATGGAGACAGTGGCCAGATCGCTGACCGCACCGAAGCGGATGGCGATTTCCCGAGCCGACCATTCCGCGGGGAGCCTGAAGGTCCTGCGATAGGTTGCCGATCCGAAGCTGACGGCGAGATCCTCGAAACAAGCTTGCCAGTGCGCCGGCACCTTTGCGTGCCGCCAAGCACGATCGGTCTCGTGGCGGAACTCCCAGGTCCCATCAAGGGAAAGTGTTTCGCGGAGCGGCGTGTTCGCTGGGGCGAGCGACTGGGAATAGGCGTTCATCGGTTGTCCTTGGAAGATCGGTTTTTTTCGATTGGGGTTCCGGGATACGCGCGGCCTGGCGCGTATCCCGGTGGGAGACCACCCCCTCAGGAGGGGTTGGAGGCACTAGCGATTGCGACGCAGGACGCGCTCGACGCCGGCCTGCATCGCTTCAAGCGTCGCCTGCGGATCGGTGCCTGTCAGCCACATCGCGTTCAAGTCGGTGATCATCGCGTTGTAGACGGCACGTTGGTTCTGGATCTGCGGCAGTGACGTGGCATTTTTGGCAGTGTCGGCAAACTCGGCGCGATGCGGCAGGGCCTTGAACTCTTCGGAATTCAGAACCGACTGACGGGTCGACAAATGGCCGGTGCGCGACCATTGGAAGTTGTTGTCGTTTAGAAACTTGAGGAAGGCGAGAGCGGCTTTCGTCTTGTCTTCGCTGCGATCGTCGTCCTTCGGGATGACCCACATATGGCTGTCGGCCCAGACGGAGGGCTTGGCGTAGAGTTGCGGCACATTGGCGACGCGATAGTCCTTGAGGGCCACTTTTCCGCTCTTGGCCTGGGTATCGTAGTTGTCGACGCCCCAGGTGCCGTTGATCAGAATCCCGGTTTCGCCGTTGAGGAACGCCTGTTCGGAGCCGGGATAATCCAGCGCCGGATTGGCAAGACCTTGCGAGAATATCGATGAGATCAGCTTGGCTGCGTTCAGCCCTTCCGCTGTATTGATGCTGGCCGTCTTGCCGTCGGCGGAGAGGACATCGACGCCCTGCTGCCAGAGAAGCGTGTCGAACAGGCGCACCATCATGCCTTCCGAACTCTGGGCTTCCGAACCGATGTAGTACTTGCCGGTCGCTTCCTTGAACTTCTTGCCCTGCTCGAGCAGTTCCTCTGGCGATTTCGGCAGGATCGGCGAGCCGTCTGCATTCACAAGGCCCGCTTTCTTCATCAGGTCCATGTTGACATGGAAGAGCAGCGCATGAAGGTCGTATGGGAGGGCATAAATTTCATTCTTGGCGGTAGCGTTCTTCAGCGCCGCCGGTACGAAGTCGCTTGTCTGGATGCCGAGATCGGCAATCGGTTTGGTCAGCGGCGTCAGGAGATCCCGGTCCGAAAAATTCGGCATTATCGAGGCGTGCATGACGGCGACGTCAGGGATGTTGCCGGTGGAATAAGTCGCGGTCAGCAGGTCGTAATAGGCGCCCCATTCGGCCGTCTGGGTGACGACCTTGGCGCCGATGGTGTTTTCTGCGTTGAACTTGTTGGTGAGCGCGGTGATGATGCCGCATTCGCCATTGGCCTTGGTCACGTCTGTCACCTCGCCGTATTCGCCTTGGCAATCGCCGAAGAAGCGGAAGAACGAGATGTCGACTGCTTGGGCTGCTCCTCCCCAGAGCGCAGTCATCAGTGTCGTGGCGAGCGCCAGACGTTGCAGCATTTTCGTCTTGTGCATCATATCCTCCTTGCGATGCCGTTGCGAAAAACCCGTCCCGGCATGGCCGGTCGGGCCGGTGCCTATTTGCCGGCGCTCATGGCAACACCTGCCACGATGAAGCGCTGGAAGATCAGGAACAGAAGAACGATGGGCAGGCTGGCAAAGACCGCCGATGCCATGACAGCGCCGATGCCCTCCGAGAAAGCGAAGTTGGTCTGGATCGAGGCAAGGCCGACCGTGACCGTGTACATGTCGGCCTTGGTCGCCGAGACGAGCGGCCAGAGAAAGTCGTTCCAGGCGAAGATGAAGGTGAACAGACCGAGCGTGGTCAGTGCAGGCACGGAGAGCGGCAACATAATCTTCAGAAAGATCGTCAGCCGTGAGGCGTGATCAATGGCGGCCGCTTCCTCCAGTTCTTTCGGAACGCTGCGGAAGAACTGCATCATCAAAAACACGCCGATCGGCACGGCGACGCGCGGCATGACCAGTGCGAAGTGGGTATTGTGCAGTCCCCAGCCCGAGACCATCGTGTGCAGCGGAATGAACACTGCCTGCTCGGGTACCATCAGGCCGGCAATCACGAGTATGAACAGCGTCTTCTTGAAGGGGAATTCCAGGCGCGCGAACGCATAGCCGGCCATAGACGAGACGACCAGAACCATAATCGTCATCGTTACCGAGACGATGAGACTGTGCATCAGCCAGCGCGGCACGGTATCGAGCTTCAGGAGGCCGATATAATTATCGAGGGTGAATGGGACCGGCAGGAAGCCTGCCGTGGAACGCATCAACTCGGTATTCGGTTTCAGCGACATGGCGACGACCCAGATGACGGGCAGAAGCCAGAGGATCGCAAAGGCAATGGTCGCGGCGAGGATGAGAACGTCCGTGGCGCGGCGCAGGCCGCTTGTGCGTGCGCTTGCCATTATTCGTCCCCCCTGCGGCCGAGCCAGAGCTGCAGCATTGTAAAGCCAAGCATCAGGATGAAGAGCCCGAAGGACATGGCCGTGGCGTAACCGACCTGCCAGTCGCGGAAGCTCGTCTCGTAAATGTACTGAACCAGCGTACGCGTCCGATTGGCGGGCCCGCCCTGTGTCATCAGGTGGGCCTGACCGAAAATCTGGAACTGACCGACGATCTGCAGGACCAGAACCAGGAGCACGGTGTGACGGATCGACGGCAGGGTGATGTTTTTCAGGACGCTGAACCGACCGGCATGATCGAGTTCGGCCGCTTCGTAAAGTTCCGGCGGTATCTGGCTTAGTGCCGCCAGAAACAGCGCCATGGGGAGGCCGACACCCCACCAAAGCGTCGTCAACGCAATCGACGGCATGGCGAGCGTCGGGTGCCCGAGGAAATTGATGGGCTTGACGCCGATGAGATTGAAGAGCGGCACCAGCAGGCCGTTGTCCGCAGACAGCACCATCGACCAGATCAGCGTCACGACCGATACCGAAAACACGCTCGACATGAAGAACACGGACCGCAGAACACCCTTGAGCCGCCCCTGCCCGAACACGGCAAGAGCCAGTACCAGGGCCAGTGCTGTCATGGTCGGCACGGTCATGGCGACGAAGGCCAGCGTATTGCCCACGGTCTTCCAGAAGATCGTGTCGAACCACATGTCCTCATAGTTGAGGAGGCCGATATATTTCCGGTAGTTGCCGGCAAGCTCCCAGTCGTGGAGGCTGATCCACAAGCCCTTGAAGAAGGGGTAGACCAGGAACGTCGCGTAGATCACCGCGAAAGGCGCGAGGAAGATGTAAGCGGCGAGTGCATCGCGCCTGCGCGCGGCGGTCAGGCTGCTGGTGCTCATGCCCCACCCACTTCAGCATGCAGGGTGATCGAGACCTTGTTTGCATCGAAGACGTGGCGCGTACCGGGACCGATCGCGAAACGGGCGACGGAGCCGATCGAAGGCGCTGCGCCGCCGCGCAGTTCGGAGACGATGGCGGTGCCATCAGCAAGTGTCGCATAGACAAGTTGCAACGAGCCGAGCTGCTCAACGACATCAACGATACCGCTGAGCGCTCCTTCATCGGCCGGCGACAGGATTTCCGGCCTCAGGCCGATTGTCACCGTGTCACCTTTGGCGGGACTGGCACGAACCTTGGCAGTGAGGCGGGCGTCTCCCGCACAGGCGAGTTCGACCGCTTCGCCGTCGACGGCTGTAACTGTTGCCGGGAGCAGATTGATGCGCGGCGCACCGAGGAAACCAGCTACGAAGGCATTGGCTGGGCGCTCGTAAAGCTCGATCGGCGCGCCGACCTGCTCGATCTGCCCGTCCCTGAGGACCACGATACGGTCTGCCATGGTCATGGCTTCCGTCTGATCGTGCGTGACGTAGATCATGGTTGCGGCAAGGCGGTGGTGGAGCTTGGCGATCTCGGTGCGCATCGAGACGCGAAGAGCGGCATCGAGATTGGAGAGCGGCTCGTCAAACAGAAAGACATCCGGTTCGCGCATGATGGCGCGGCCGATCGCAACACGCTGACGCTGGCCGCCGGAAAGCGCCTTGGGCTTGCGGTCGAGATAAGGCTCAAGCTGGAGAATGGCGGCGGCTTTATCGATGCGTGAGGCGATTTCTGCCTTCGGCGTACCAATATTGCGCAGGCCGAAGGCCATGTTCTCGCGAGCTGTCATATGGGGGTACAGCGCGTAGTTCTGGAAGACCATCGCCACCCCGCGATCGCGGGCGGCCATGTCATTGACCCGGTTGCCGCCGAGCAGGACGTCGCCGCCGGTGATGGTTTCGAAACCGGCGATCATGCGCAGAAGCGTCGATTTCCCGCAGCCGGATGGTCCGACAAAAACCAGGAACTCGCCGTCGTTGATCGAAAGCGAAATGTCACGGATGACATTCACCGTGCCATAGCTTTTGGACACCCCAGCGAGCGTTACGCCTGCCATGCACCCCTCCCAGAGTGATTAGTTATAAATCACTGGTTATAACTAAAATTATTATCAAGCAAGCCCTCGCCGCTTTTGCGTTCGTAAAACTTCGTGCTAAGCGGATAGTCAGTCTTGCAAGGGGTTCGCGTGATCAAAAAGCCGACGATGTCCGACATCGCTGCCGCCTGCGGCGTCTCGCAGGCGACCGTGTCGCTTGTGCTCAACAATGCTCCGGGAACGCGCATATCGTCGGCAACGCGCGAGGCTGTTCTAAGTGCGGCGGCCAGGATGGGTTACAGGACGCAGGCTCGGCGCATCGACCGGCGTCCGCTGATTGCCATGCTCATCAACGAGGTGACAAGTTCGCCCCATGTCGCCGGCCTGATCGACGGAGCCGGAGAGGCGGCAAACGAGCTGGGCTATCTGCTCTCGGTGATGCCGACCGACGCCGACGAGGAGGCAGAGCAGGCAGCTCTCAGCCATCTCGCGACGCTGCCCGCTGCGGGCATCATCTATGCGCGGCTGATTACGCAGCAAGTGACGCTTGCTCCGCAGCTCGCGGAATGGCCGACCGTACTTTTGAACTGCTATACGGTCGACAAGCCCCTGCCGAGCGTGGTGCCCGGAGACCTGTCGGCTGTCATGAAGGCAACGCTGTCGCTGATCGATGCCGGGCATACGCGCATTGCTTATATCGGTGGCGAGGACGCGATCGAAGCTTCTCGCGAGCGCATCAAGGGTTATCGCCGAGCATTGACGATGCGCGACATTCCTGTCGACAACCATCTTATTATCAAGGGGCGTTGGACGATTCAGGGAGGCTATGCAGCCTTCAAGCGCCTGCAAGCGCTCGATGACCGGCCCACGGCAATATGCTGTTTCTGCGACCGCATTGCCATGGGTGTCTATGAAGCCGCGAAGGAAGCCGGCCTGTCCATCCCGCGCGACCTTTCGGTCATCGGTTTCGACAATGAATCCTATTCCGGCGATATGCTGCCGCCGCTCACGACGATGCAACTGCCCCATGCCGACATGGCGCGCTATGCCGTCGAGAAGCTTGCAGAGATGATCGCCGCGCCGCGGATGCGGCATGACAACCACAAGGTCAAGCTGGAGTGCGAAATGATCGTGCGCCAGTCGGTCGCGCCAATAGACGCCGTATAGGCCGGATGCCAGGGTGGATTCCCCGGTTGTTCACAAGCGCTTCCTCGGATGAACGGCGCACGGGACCCAACGCTGTGGCAGTGCCGGTGCATTTGGTTGTCCGCACCCCCGGGCTGGTGCCGACAGCTGGAGAGGAGCTGACTGCTCAGCTCCGATAGTTTAAGCACTCGCTCGCAGGATATACGTCCAGTTCGTGTGGAACGCTCTGGGCGGCTGACGCTCGCTTGTCGCAATGCTATCTATGAGATAGCGCCCCGCTTCCTCCAACGATCCCCATTCCGGGCCGATCGTGGTGAGGCGCGGCTCGCAATAAAAGCCTTCCTCCGCATTGCCACATCCCACGACGGCGATCTCCCGGGGCACATGGATACCCAGACGGGAAAACTCCTCGATTACCGTTACGGCAGTATAGTCCGACTCGACAAAAACCGCTGTTGGGCGTCGCTCGAGCGCCACGATCTTGCGCGCGCAGTCGGCGGCTAATGATCTTTCGCTGGCCCCCACCATTGTGTCGATGACGACATCACTATTGTGCCGCCTCCGGCGGTCCATGATGACCTGAAGACGGTGATTGGGACTAAGGCCGGTATTTTGAACATAGGCAAATATTCGGTGCCCTTTCGAAATGAGATCCTCGAATGCGGTTTCGAGCGCCGCCACGAGGCCGTTGTTCAGCACGCTGAATCGCTTTGATCGGGCCGTCGGATGTATGATGAGACAATCTTTGCCCATGCCGGCGAAAACTGCGTCGACCTGTTCTTCGCCCAGATACTCAACGTCAGCGACCACACCATCGGCCAAGCCGGCTTCCACCTCCGCAAGGATTTTCTGCAGCTCAGCGATGTTCGATGCCGTTGACACGATTGGCAGCAAACCACGTTCTACGGCAGCCTGGCCCAGATCCTGCACCATCTTATCGGCGTAAGGGATGCCGAGTTTTGGCAGAATGATGCACAGGCGCTCGCTCTTCTGGCGGCGCAAATGACGCGCAGTCTTGTTTGGCACATATCCAAGCGCCTCGACCGCTGCTCGGATACGCTCCCTGGCCTCTGGGCCGACACGCTTCAGATGTTCGGCTCTGTCACTGAAGTAGAAGGAAACGGCTGCTGTAGAAACGCTTGCATGGCGCGCGACGTCAGCGACCGTCACGTTCCTCTCGTTGGACACCGGCTGCAACGGCCGCGCCTGTTTCCCGTGTTCATTCATATCGGCGTTATCGTCGGTAGAGGTTCACCTGCGTCGGCGATCCGGCGTAGGAGTTCCGTTCGCAGGCTCTCGCGAACGTCCTCGAATTCGCCGTGCCTGCAAAGATTATCCAGCTCATACGGATCCTTTTCGAGGTCGTAAAGATGGGTCTCGACATAAGCGGAACCGTTCATGTCGTCCCAGCCACTCAGTTCCGGTCCACCCACCTCGTATTTCCAGCGCCTGGTCCTCAAGGCCCGTCCGACATGGCTCTCGCTTATTTGCACGAAAATACTCTCGTTCTCCAACGGAGAATCTCGGAATATCGACCGTCCTTGCATCTCGTCCGGCACCGGCAAACCGGCCGCCGCGAGCAAAGTTGGGGGAAGATCGATAAGACTTGCCAATCCCTCGTAGGGGTCGCGGTTCATAAATCCGGGGCCATGAAAAAACGTCGGAACTCTGATCGATGCCTCATGGCACGATCGTTTGTATTCCTTGTTTCTCGTCTTGAAATGGCAGCCATGGTCCGACGTGAACAGGATCACAGTGTTGTCGAGCTGCTTGAGACTGATCAACGTATCGACGAGCCGCCCCAGCGCTTCGTCAAGCCGCTGTATCATTCCCATGTAGCCTGGATAATGCTCTGAGGACGATCCGCCAAGCATGGCCAGATCCGGGGGCAATTCCATTTTCTCTCGGATACGCTCCTCGTAGCCAACCGGAGCTGGATAATCATCAAACTCGTTTTGGTGGTGTGGCTCGATGAACGAGAGAAACAGGAAGTACGGTTTGTCCCGCGGCTGGGCGACATAACGAATTGCGGCGTCTGTCAAAGCGTCGACCCGGTAGCCCGGCAGCTTCACCGCCTCGCCTGCCGCATTAAACATGGTGGTGTCGTAAGCATAGGACGTGAACTCCAGGATGTTGGACGCCAACCAGTGCTGATATCCACCTCGCTGCTCCGGCGGCACCGGTTCCCTGGAGGCAAGATGCCACTTGCCGATATAGCTCGTCTCGTAGCCGCCCTTGGCGAAATGGTGGGCGAGCGTCTTCTGTTCCGGAGGAAGCGGAATGTCGTTTCGAAAGCATCCGGTCGTCGTCGGATAGAGCCCGGTCTGAAGCGCGGAGCGGGCCGGACCGCAAACGGGCTGGCAGGTAAACGAATTGGGAACAAACATGCCTGCTTGGGCCAAACGGTCGAAATTCGGCGTAAGCCTGAGTGGATGGCCGTGCAGTCCAACAGTGTCCCAGCGCTGCTGGTCCGTGAAGAATACGATGACATTCGGAGAAGAGTTCATGGTGGTCCTCATTCGACTATTTCATCCCGGACATCATCACCGATTGGACGAAATAACGCTGCATAAACACGAACAGCAGAAGGCTCGGGACGAAGAGAATGACGCCGCCCGTTGCAGTCAAATTCCACTGTGTAAAGAATTCGGAATTGAACAGAGTGAGCCCTGTGGTGATCGGCCGCATTTCGACCGAGCTGACGACGACCAGCGGCCAGAGAAACTCGTTGAACTGAAAGACGAATGTGAGAAGCCCGAGCGTGGCCATAGGGGGGCCAAGCTGCGGGAGAACGATTGCACGATAGATCCGCCACTCCGACGCTCCATCCAGCCTTGCCGCATCGAGAAGCTCCGAAGGGACTGGCCGGATGAACTGGCGCATCATGAAGATGCCATAGGCGCTCATCGCAAACGGCATGATGAGCCCCTGATAGGTGTTGAGCCAGCCGAGCTCCGCCGTGAGAATATAAAGCGGGATCATTCTGATGAAAAAGGGCAGCATCAGGGTCGATAGCAGGGCGGCAAACATGAAGCGCCGGCCCGGGAATTCAAGCTTGGCAAACACATACCCGATCAGCGGATCGAATAGGAGGTGGAGCACTGTTATGCCTCCGGCGATCACGAAACTATTGACGATGAAGCGGGCAAAGGGAGCTTTGTCCCAAATCGTGATGTAGTTCGAGAACCGCAGGTCCGAGGGAATGATAACGGGCACGCCGCTGAACAGATCGGCATCGCTCTGCAGCGACAACGACACCATGTAGAAGAAAGGAAAAAGCGCCAGGACCACGAAGAATGCGAGCACAAGATAAGTGATCAGAGACGTTGCGACCGGGCGCTGGTTTACCACACCTGCCATCAGTAGGAGATCTCCCGGTTCAGAAAGCGAAACTGCAAGGCAGTGACGACCAGGATGACGATCAACATCAGAAATGACAGCGCCGATGCATAACCGATGTTGAGTTCGACAAAAGCCGTTTCGTAAACATGCAGCGCGTACAGTCTTGTCGCTTCGGCAGGGCCGCCGCCCGTCAAGAGATATGGGGCCGAAAGGTCCTGGAGGTGGGCGATCATGCTGATGACGGCGAGAAAGAGCGTCGTCGGCGTCAGCAGCGGTACGGTAATGCGAAAAAACTTCTGCCGGGCCGATGCCCCATCGACGTCAGCCGCCTCATAGAGATCCTTGGGAATCGATTGAATCGCCGCAATGTAGATCAGCATCGCATATCCGATATCCTTCCACACCGTGACTGCGATGATGGTTGGCAAGGCGGTCGACGGTGTGCTCAGCCAGTTCTGCATCGGCAGCCCCAGGGAGGCCAACACTGCATTCAGCATGCCGGTGTATGGGTCGAGAATGCTTTTCCACATCAGCGCGACAATGACGAAGGAAATGATGTAGGGGAAAAAGATGATCGCCCGGATCGTCGTTGCAGCCTTGACGGGTCCGGCGAGGAGGGCGGCCAGGCAAAGGGCAGGCAACAGAGTCCCGATCGTTCCGCAGATTGCGAAGACAGCAGTCCGGATGAAGGCATCGCGAACCCTCTCATCCGTCAGCGCCTGCATATAGTTGTCAAATCCGGCGAATTCGGAGTCACCGATCAGCGGCTGCCCGCGAAAGAAGCTGGCCCAGAGTTCAACGGCGATCGGGTAGAAGAAGTAGACGGTGAAATAGAGGATCGCCGGCGACAGCACGATGTAGGCAAACGTTGCCTGACGGCCTTGGTGGCTGTTCAAGAACTTCATGCCGGCGATCTCCGGTTCTACGTTTTCGTCACTTTTTCTGAAGTTCTGTGTTTGCCTTCGCAGCGTAGTCCGACAGCACTGCCTGGGCGGGCTTGTTATTGTAGAGAATGTCCTGAACAGCCGCTTTGAAAAGGTCCTGAACAGTCGCATTCTTGCCCGTCAGGGAGAGTTCCGCCGACGAATCCACGGCGTATGGGAGGCACTGGCTGAATTTCCCGAGCACCGGGTCGGACTTGACCTTTGGATCGGCAGCCCAGGATTTGCGCGGCATTGTCATGCCATTTGGTATCGAGGCGGCGAGTTCGGCATCAAGCGAGACGAAGCGCTTCAACAGATCCCACGCTTCCGCCGGATGCTTGGCATCCTTTGGAATGAAGAGGCTGACACCTCCGGACATCGTAGCCTGATCCTTCTCCGTCAGCGAAGGCGCAACATCCCAACGCAGTTTCGGATTGCCTGTTTTGATGGGTCCGACATCCCATGGCCCTGTCAGGATCATGGCTGCCCGTCCGGCCGTGAATAGCTTTTGCGGCCCCTCATAATCAGCGCCGGCGACAGGAAGGGTGGCGGCCTTGTCCTTGTGGATCAGATCGGCGACGAACTGCAGCGCTTGCGCGGCTTCGGGGCTGTCGAAGGTCACCTTATTGGAGGCTTTGTCGTAAAACTTACCGCCGTTTTGATAGATCCACGGCGTGAAGTACGCTGCCACCTGGTTGGGAGCGAAGCCAAATCTTCCGGTCTTCGTTACTGCGATGGCAGCGTTGCGGAACTCTTCCCAATTGGCGGGCGGCTTTTCAAAACCTGCCGCTTTCAGCAGATCGACGTTATAAACCAGCGTCGCGCATGTCAGGTGTAATTGGACGCCGTAGTACTTTCCGTCGATGGTATTTCTCGCCACCGAAAAGTCCTGCCAGTCATCAGGATAACCCATCGCCTTTCCGTCTTTGGCGACGAAGTCGTTGAGGGCGGTTATTCTTCCTTGCAACGCGAATTCCGGCACCCAACCGCCAGGTTCGGCAACAAGATCCGGCGCGTTGCCAACAGACAGGTCGGCCACCAGCTTCGTGCGCAGATCCGGCCATTGAAACCGGCCCCACTCCACGGTCCAGCCGGGATGATCCGCTTCGAACTGTTTGATGACGTCGGCATAAGCTTGGTAGGCGTGGCCGGCGTTCCAATAGATTTTTAGAGTTTCGGCCTTTGCTGATGCGCAAAGCGCAAGGCCAAGTGCGGTAACGGCTATGCGATTGACGAGTTTCATCTGTCTCCTCCTAGCGCAATGCTGGCCGTATGTCGCAGGACGGCCCTCCTCAAGAACGTCCTGCAGCCAGTAGGTTAATGGATTAACTTAACTTGCTCGAACTGTCAATCTGCCGATGAGTTGACGTCGAAAGCGATGCGAAAGCCGATGTGCCCGGTCGTGGAGTCGCCTGTGCTGCCCATTCGAGCAGCGATGCGGTAGCGATGGCAATAAGACGCGTGACAAAGGTAAGAGCCGCCTTTCAGAACTCTTTTCCATTCCTGTTTGGATGCCGAATTGGCTGAGTTTGCCGCTTTTCGGAGAGACCGAACGCGGAATGGATCGGCGGTCCATTCCCAACAGTTTCCGACCATATTGTGGAGACCATATCCGTTGGGTTCGAAGGAGAGTGCCGGCGCTAGGCCGGCATACCCGTCCGCAGCGGTATCAAGGTCGGGAAAACGTCCTTGCCATATGTTGCAGGGGGTGAACGTCTCGGTCGGTTGTTCATCGCCCCATGGGTAAACGGGCTGGTCGAGGCCGCCGCGTGCGGCGTGTTCCCACTCAGCTTCGCTCGGCAATCGCCCGCCCGCCCAGTGACAATAGTCCGACGCATCCTGCCAGGAGATGTGCACGACAGGAAAGTTCCCGAGCTTTTCAAGCGACGAACCTGGACCGCTTGGGTAGGCCCAATTTGCGCCCTCGACCTTCCGCCACCATTCGGCGCCGACTACTCCCGATGTCGGAATATTTCCATCGAGGAATTTATAGAAAACGTAGGACCAGCCAAGTCGCTCCGCCTCGGTCACATATCCGGTTGCCTCGACGAACCGCCCGAATTCTTCGTTGGTGACTGCGCCGACAGAAAGTTCGAACGCGTTTATTCGAACCGACCTGACCGGCCCCTCACCGTCTTGAGGCAACAAAGGCTGGCTTGTTCCGACCGAAACGCGACCACCTTCAATTCGGGCAGTTTGCAACACCGGACGGGATGAAGCAGAATGGATCGAGGTCCGCGGTCCCTGCGGAACGTCCTGTCCGCCCATCGATTGAAAACCACAACAACGCGCCATCAGCCCACCTCCTACAGCATCGCAGATCTAAGCTTACAAAAGGGGCTGATGGAACCATAATCCCGCGGCCCTCGAGCTACCGCGCCGCCTGGCTTGGCGTTGGGACATTTTAACTGTCGATACGCAGCTTGCGCGCCAGCGCCTGAAGCTCCTTGAACCCTTCATAGCGTTTATGATGAATGTCGGGGATCGCCCCTTCTGATGGCAGGAATGTCGTTTCGACCGCCGAGAGTGTCGTCATCGCTTCGCGCACATCCGCAAACAGCCCGCCGGCGACAGCGCCCAGGATGGCCGCCCCCAGGAGCACCGGTTCCTCAGCCTTTGTCGCGATGACCGGCTTGCCGCTCGCATCGGCGAGCAGCTGTCGAACGAAATCGTGCTGGCCGGCGCCACCGCTGATGACGATGTTTTCAATGGTAACGCCCGCATCAGCCTGCGTCTCGATGATCTGCCTGAGGCCGTAGCCGATACCGCAAAGCCCTGCGACGTAAAGAGAGACCAGGCTGCCGATATCGTCCTCCATTCCGAGACCGGCAATGACTGCGCGGGCATGCGGATCGGCAAAGGGCGCGCGGTTGCCGAGGAACTCAGGAACGACGTGCAGCCCGGTCGCAAGCGTGACGGCGTCGGCAGAACGGCCCGCCTTTCGGGCGGCCATATCTGCGAGCAGAACCGGCAGCGGAACACCCGCCCTCTTCGAAAGCTCCCTCGCTTCCGCGGCAGCCGGATGGAAGGAGAGCAGCTGGTCGATCGCCGCGCCGGCGGCACTCTGGCCACCCTCGTTCAGCCATAGTCCCGGCACCATGGCCGAAAAATAAGGCCCCCAGACGCCGGGCACGAACGACGGTTCAGCTGTCGATGTCATCGTGCAGGAGGAAGTGCCGAAAACATAGGCCAGATTGGCTTGTGGATCGGTACCGATGCCAACGGTTCCTATTCCCCCCGCATGGGCGTCGATCAGTCCGGCAGCGACGGGCGTTTCCGGCTTCAGGCCGAGTTCGCCGGCTGCAGCTGCGGTCAGTCCTTGACCGAGGGCCGAACCGGGCTCGACGATAGCCTGACCGATGCGGGCAAACTTTTCGTCGGCGAGCATGCCGAGGCCGATCTGGTGAAAATAATCGCCATCCCAGCGCTTTTCATGGGCGAGATAGGTCCACTTGCAGGTGACCGTGCAGGTCGAACGCGACAGATCGCCGGTCGCCCGCCAGGTCAGGAAATCTGCAAGGTCGAAGAATTGCCAGGCGGCATCAAAAACCTCAGGGCGATTTTCCCTCAGCCAGAGAAGCTTGGGCGTTTCCATCTCAGGCGAGATGCGGCCGCCGACGTAACGCAGGACGTCATGGCCGAGCGCATTGATGCGCTCCGCCTGCGGGACGGCGCGGTGGTCCATCCATACGATGATGTCCCGGTTCGGATCTTCCGAAGGCCCGACGGGAAGCGGCTTGCCGCCTTCGCCGAGGACGACGAGCGAACAGGTGGCATCGAACCCGAGCCCCATGACGGACGCCGGATCGACCCCGGCCGAGGAAACCACTTCGCGCACTGCCGCGCAAACCGCCGCCCAGATCTCGGTACTCGATTGCTCAACCATGGAACCCGGTTCGTGAAACAGGGTGATATTCCGCTTGGCGGACGCAAGCATCCGGCCGGTCAGGTCGAACAAGCCGGCACGGGCGCTGCCGGTGCCGACGTCGACGCCGATGACATGTTTGGCATCTGCTTCGGGCGTGCGAGATGTGTCGCTCATGGTCTCTCCTTTGAAATCGGCAAGGATCAGGCTAACTGCAGTCTGGGGCCGGTGTTTACAGATCCACACTATTTGGCAGAATCACCAGATCGCGGACGGTCACATTACGCGGCCGCGACAGCATGAAAAGGACGGCGTCGGCCACTTCTTCCGGCTGCATCAGGCTGCCATTGGCCAGCGCCTCCTCCATTTTCGCCTTCGGCCAGTCGTCGAGCAAGGCCGTGACGACAGGTCCTGGCAGCACTGCACCGACGCGGACGCCATGCTGCGCCACTTGCCGGCGCGTGGAATGGACGAAGGCCTGAACTGCGAATTTCGAGGCCGTGTAGATCGGCTCCCATGCGACCGGCACGACGCCTGCGATCGAGCTCGTAAACAGGATGTCGCCGGACTTCCGGGCAATCATGTGCGGCAGCACCGCATGGACCGAGCGGAAGGCGGCGTTGATGTTGAGATTTAGCATGCGGTCCCAGGCGTCCGGGTCGCCATCGACAACGGGACCGCCAATATAGGCGCCGGCATTGGCGTGGAGAATGTCGAGCCCGCCGGCCACGTCAAGAATGCGAGGCAATATGCCCGAGACCTGCTTTCCATCGAGAAGATCGATGACGAGCGGCAGAGCGCCCCTGCCGATCTCCTTGCAAAGAGCTTCGAGCTTGTCCCTGGCGCGGTCGATGAGCACGACCGTCGCACCTGCGGCGTGGAGGCTGCGCGCACATTCCAAACCGATGCCCGATGCGGCACCCGTAATGGCGGCAACCTTGCCTTTCATGAGATCAGACATGAGAAATACTCCTTGCAGAAGCGGATGGCGCGCGTTCACAGCTGACACGAGAGCACCCGAACCAGACGCCATCGGGTGAGACCGGGAATGAAAGGTCTTTTGCGACGGAGACCCTCACAGCGTGCCTCCGATCTCCTCCAGGATGGCGACAAGCTGCTCCGCCCCCATGGCAACGGCAAATGCTCCAGCTGTCACCAATGCCGTATGCCGGTCAGGTCTCGGATCGGCCGGGTCGACAAATCCAACGGCCGTCATTCCTGCGGAAACGGCTGCCGCCACGCCATGACTGCTATCGTCGATCATGACGCATCTGGAGGGACGGGCTCGAAAACGCTCCGCGCAGTGTAGCAAGAGATCGGGCGCGGGCTTCGGCCGGGCGACGGCTTCGGCACTGAAGACCCCCTCCCCAAACGCGCTCCACAGATCCAGTATGCCCAAACTGTTGCGAAGCCGCTGCATCGTGCTGTTTGACGCAACGCATTTTGGCCGTTGAAGACCGTAGACGACATCGGCAATGCCGGGGATCGGCAGCAGCGAGCGAGAAAACTCCTCGAATAGACGCTGGTGCCATGTTTCAAACAGCGCGGGGATTTCGACAAGCCCATAATCACGCCGGCACATCTCGCCGATGATGCTTTCTGAATTGCCGGTAAATTTGAGATGAGCCTCTGCGGCGGTGATTGCAACGCCGGCACCTTGCAGAGTCTCCGCCAATGTGCGGCTGGCAATCGGCTCGCTATCGATCAGCACGCCGTCGCAATCGAAGATCACGAGATCAATGTTTTCCAAGGCTTGGCGGCCCGGCATAGTGGGGCAATCGACGCGGCTATCGAGCATGTCTCACCTCCGCGCCTGCAATGCCAGATCCGGCCGGTCCGTGGTGATCTGCCGGATCGGTTTGGCAAGCCAGTATTCGAGATCGCCGATGTCGTTTGGGACCCAGGCTCCAAGCCGCTCGACCGGCACGAGTTCGGTAATCTGCTCCCATTGTGCCGCAAGCAGCGACTTCTCGACGGCGATGATATCGGAACATTCCTTCAGCAAGCTGAGGCCGTTCATCAGGCCGAGACGCTCGGCCGACTTGGAATCGAACGACGACAAAGTGCGGATATGTGGAGCAACCTTGCGTATGTCGGCGAGCACGTCCGGATGAAAGCTGGTGAGAATTGACCGTGTCGCCAAAGCAAGACGGTCGACCGCGGCGGCTGCCTTGGCGGCGAGCCCCTCATAGGGCTTTCCGTCGGCATTGGTTTTCAATTCGATATGAAGCTCGAGCGACGTGTCCTTGAAGACGGCGAGGACCTCTTCCAATGTGGGAATGGTCTCGCCGTCGCTCTCTTTGAGCCGCACCGCGCGATTTTCGCCGGGGTGAAGGTCGGCGACCAGCCCGTCGGCGTCTGTCGTTCGCTCCAGCGTCGGGTCATGAATGACAAGTACTTCCCCCGATCGCGTCAGATGAATGTCGAATTCGACACCGTCTACCGGCATTTGCGCGAGTTTACGAAAGCCCGAAAGACTGTTTTCGGGCCAGAGATTGCGACCACCGCGGTGGCCGATGATATACACCATTGTCTGATTATCCTTGAAATTCGGGATGTTACTTTCCGGAGTCCACCAGTCCCTTGGTGAACCAGCGCTGCATGAAGAGAATGACGGCCGCAGGCGGAAGCATGACGAGAAGTGCCGCACTCATCGCGATGTTCCAGGCAGGTGCTGAGTCCGAGACGGGAACGAGCTGCTTCAGTCCGAGGACCGCAGTTCCCATCTCCTTGTCCGTCGTGAAAAGCAGCGGCCACAAATACTGGTTCCAGCCATAGAGAAACAGGATGATCGACAGGGCCGCGATATTGGCGCTCGAGAGTGGAAGGAGAATGTCCTTGAAGAATTTCAGCGGGCCGGCTCCATCGAGCTTGGCCGCCTCGCAAAGTTCATCGGGAACGGTCAGGAAGAATTGCCGGAAAAGGAAGGTCGCGGAGGCAGAAGCGATGAGCGGCAGGATCAGGCCGGCGTAGCTGTTGACCATGTTCCACTTCAGGGATGCTTCGATACTGTATCCGGTGAGCCCTTCAACGACACCGGAAAGACCGATCGACCCGGCCAACCAGCGCAGCGGCCCGGCAGCATCGGCGACCGCTTCATAGGTCGGGATGATGCGGACCTCGACCGGAAGCATCAGCGAGACGAAAATGAGCCAGAATGCCGTCATGCGAAACGGGAAGCGAAAATAGGTGACGCCAAATGCAGCGACCAATGAGATCGCCAGCTTTCCGATCACGATGCCGGCGGTGACGATGATCGAATTCAAAAACAACCGGGAGAACTCGCCCTGCTGCCAGGCGGCGGCAAGGTTCTCGATAAAATGGGAGCCTGGGATCACCGGGAACGGTGCCTGCTGAACCTCCTGCAACGTCAATGAGCCGGCGACGAAAGCGAAGTAGAGGGGAAGGCAGACAAAGACCGCGCCAATCAGCAGTATGGCATGGCAGAAGATCGAAAGACCGAGATGACGTTCGGGCATGATTACACCTGGTAATTGACCTTGCGCTCGAGGGCGCGGAATTGAACGACGGTGAACAGGATGGCAATGAACATCAGCAGCACGGATTGCGCGGCCGACGACCCGAGGTCCAGTTGCACGAAACCATCCTGGTAAACCTTGTAGACCAGGCTGTTCGTTGCGCCTGCCGGGCCACCGCGTGTGACCGCGTCGATAATGCCGAAGGTTTCAAACAGCCCGTAGACGAAGTTCATCACCACGAGGAAGAAGATCGTCGGTGAGATCAGGGGAAGCGAAATTGTGAAGAAGCGCCGGACCGGCCTTGCGCCATCGAGCTTTGCCGCTTCCAGCAGTGAAACGGGCACGGCCAACAATGCGGCGACGAGAAAGATATAGTCATAGCAGACATTCTTCCAAACCGACGCGATGGTCACCAGGAGTTGCGCATCGAAAGGGCGCCGGTTCGGATCCCATTCGAAACCCAGACCATGCAGAAATTGAGCGACCGGCCCGACCGCAGGATTGAACAGGAAGGCCCAGATCACGCCTGAAATCACCGGAGCGATCGCGTATGGCAGAAGGATGATGCTTTTATAAATTCCCCTGCCCCTGATCACGAAATCGGTTGCAAATGCAAACAAACCGGCAAGCAGAAGCGTTGCAGCATTCTGTGCGAGGATGAACCAGAGCGTGAATACCGCACTGCTTCGATATTCCGGACTTGCGAACAGATTGTAGAAGTTTTTCAGCCCGACGAAGATCTGCGTGCCGCCGAACGGGTCGACCTGAACGAAGGCCAAAGACAGTGCCTTGTAAGATGGTATGAAAAAGAAGAACAACAGGATCAGCAGCTGCGGCGCGACAAGTCCGAAGGCGAGCCACGGCCTGTTGAAGTGAGCGGACTTCAATCCAGCATCCGATGACGGCACGATCAGGCGACGCGCCGAAAGAGCGTGCGGGATGCGAAGGCGCCGGGTGGCGCCTCCCATCTTTGCGAGGGTCTTACTTTGCTGCATGAAGCTGCTCATACTGCCGAAGGATCTGGTTTCCGCGGGCCGCCGCAGCATCCAGTGCCTGCTGCGGCGTCTTCTGTCCGGTCCACACGCCCTGGATCTCCTCGACCAGAAGCGCCATCGACTGGTTGTGATTGCCAAAGCGGAAGCCGCGCGAATTGTCGGTTGGCGTGCCGCGCGTGAGTTGGAGAATGGCGACCTCGCGGGTCGGATGTTCCTTGAAATAGCCCTCGGATTTGGCCTCTTCGTAGGCGGCATTCGTCACCGGGACATAGCCGGTTTGCTTGCTCCACCAGACTTGCGTCTTCGGCAAAGCGACAAAATTCAAGAAGGCCGCAGCGCCGGCGTATTCCTCGTCCGACTTGCCTTTCAACACCCAAAGCGCTCCGCCGCCGATGGTGCTGTTCTTGGGCTCGATACCCTCTTCATGCGGCAGGAACGTCGCGCTCCATTGAAATTTCGCACCGCTTTCGACAGCCGCATGTGCCGCGGTCGAGGCCACGTAGGTCGAGCAGGTGCCGGAGGTGAAGAGCTGGTCGGGAGAGAGACCTTGCCCGGCGATCTGCAGAATCCCATCGTCGAGCCACGTCTTGAGGCGTGTCACCTGACCGACGATCAGCGGGCTCTTGTTGAAGATAAATTCGGTATCGAGACCGCCGAAGCCGTTTGCCTTGGTACCGTAGGGCTGGTCGTGGATCGCGGCATAGTTCTCGATCAGGCTCCAATAGAAGTCGTTCGCAAGCGCCATCTGGCACTTTGAAATTCCCTTCTCCCTGATAGCGTGCAACTGCTTGTCGAGTTCCTGCCAGGTCTCGGCCGGCTTGTCGAAGCCGGCTGCCTTGAAGTGATCGGCATTGTACCAGAAGATCGGTGTGGAGCTGTTGAAGGGCAATGCCGCCGGCTTGCCGTCGACCAGATAAAAGCCCGCTACCGGAGCGATGAAATTGTCCCAGTCGATCTTGTAGCCTTCCTTCTCCATAAGCTCCGGCACCGGGATGATGGCGCCGGAATTATACATGGTCAGAAAGCCTCGCTCGGCGGCTTGGATAAGCACGGGCTGCTGACCGACCCGATAGGCGGCCACCATCGCCGCCATGGTTTCCTCGTAATTGCCTTTGCTGATGCCAACGAGCTCATATTTGTCCTGCGAGGCATTGAAGTCCGAAATCAGCTGGTTGGTGATCTCGGCCAGGCGGCCGTTTGCTGCGTTCCACCACTCGATCTTGACACGATCGGCTGCGCTGGCGTCGCCTGCATTGGCCAATCCGAGCGTCATAAGTGCAGCGCCTGCCGCGAAGGACCTGAATATCCGTCCTATGCGGGCGCCCATCGAAAACTCCGTCGTCATTTCGCTTTCCTCTCCATTGCCGTTTGTGTTCGCCGATCGGCGCGTCCAGCGCCGATCAACCCCTCCCAAGGTGGCGATAAAAACAAGGTTGGGGCTACTTGTTACAAATGTCAATAGCGTGTTACAAATGTATGACGATATCAAAGGGAGGATACTTTGGCAGCGATCGAACTGATTGACCTGAAGAAAAATTACGGCCCCGTCTCCGCGGTGAAGGGGATCAATCTCACCGTCGCAGATGGCGAAATGATCGTGTTGGTCGGACCGTCGGGATGCGGAAAGTCGACCTTGCTTCGTATGATCGCCGGCCTTGAAGCCATAAGCTCCGGGCACCTCAGGATCGCTGGAAGCGATGTTGGCCATGTCGATCCGGCCGACCGCAACATCGCCATGGTGTTCCAAAACTATGCGCTCTATCCTCACATGACCGTTCGGCAGAATCTCGAATACGGCCTTAAAAATCGCCGTATCCCTCGCGGCGAGATTGAGCGGCGGATCGCCAACGCCGCCGGCATTCTGGAGATTGGCGAATTCCTCGAGCGGCGCCCCCGCCAGCTATCAGGCGGACAGCGCCAGCGGGTTGCCATGGGCCGCGCCATCGTCCGCGATCCCGCCGCCTTTCTCTTCGATGAGCCGCTGTCCAACCTGGATGCGAAGCTGCGTGTGCAAATGCGCGTCGAAATTCGAAGACTGCAGCGACAGCTTAAAACGACAAGCCTGTATGTGACGCACGACCAGCTCGAGGCCATGACGCTTGCCGACAGGCTGGTGGTCATGAACGGTGGCCGGATCGAGCAGATCGGAACACCGATCGAGGTGTACCGCCGTCCTGAAACGGTGTTCGTAGCAGGGTTCATCGGCTCGCCGCCGATGAACCTGATCGATCTCGATGAGCTTGGCCCCTGCCAGCTCGCACTTCCCAGGGATACCGATGTCATCGGCATTCGGCCGAGTGCAATCAATCTCAGCAGCGGTTCAGCGCATGATCTCCGTTTCGACGCCTCCGTTGAATTGATCGAGACCGTTGGCGATGAGAATAACGTCCATTTGCGCATCGATGGCGCGGACAAACGCGTCGTTGCCAGCGTTTCCACCAATCAGCGCCTGCAGGAAGGCGATCGGATTTCGTGTCACGTGGGAATGGATGGCCTGCATCCCTTCAACCGGGCGACCGGGCGTCGAACCGATTGACAGGGCAAGCAAACGGCATCCAACCGTCACAATTGACAACCGCAGGGATTCGCGATCCATAGCCGTCAAAGCGGAGGCGCAGATATTGCATGACGCAGAATAGAAATTCTCCATTCGCCCCCGTTGCCCTCCCAGATGAGCAAATGCAGGTGCGCGTGGTTTGGCTCTATTACATGGAGGGGCGCACGCAAGGTGAAATTGCCGAAGCACTTTCAACCAACAGGCTTCGCGTCAACAAGATCATCGCAGAAGCGCGCCGTTCGGGCCTGGTCACGATCACGCTTAATTCGCGGCTGACATCCTGTGTGGCTCTGGAACAGCAGTTGGCAGCGGAATTCTCGCTCACCCGGGCTATCATCGTGCCGACTCCTGAGGATGAGGACCTCATCCCCGTCCTGCTCGGTCAAGCGGCAGCGGATTATCTCGTTCAGCTGCTGAACGGCGGCGACATTCGCGGCATCGGCGTCGGATGGGGAGCGACGCTCCGCGAAATGGTGCGTCATATGCCTTCACAGCGGCGACCCGAAATCTGTGTCAACTCGGTCATGGGCGGACTGACGCATGGCATCGAAATCAACACGTTTGATATCGCGAGCGACCTTGCCCGCCAGCTCAATGCCGAGTGTTCCTATCTTGCCGCGCCCATCTACGCCGGCAGCCCCGAGTCGCGCACGGCGATCGTCAGACAAGACGTCTTTGAAGCGGCCTTTCGGCAGATCGAGGCCAATGACGTCATCGTGCTCAGCATCGGCGACATGACCGAGCGCTCGCTGCTGATGCGCTACGGCCTGCCGAGCAACATCAACATAGAAGAGCTTGTCGCAGCCGGCGCCTGTGGTGATGTGCTTGGCCAGTTTGTCGATAAAACCGGGCGCCCGATCGAGCATCCGATCAACAGGTGCGCGATCGCTCCCGAGTTTGAGGTGTTACGCGCCATTCCCAATGTCGTCTTCGCATCGGGCGGCCTGAACAAGGTTCACGCAATTGCCGCGGTTCTATTGTCCGGCCTTGGAAACGTGCTGATTTGTGATGAAGCGACCGCACGGCAGGCACAACGTATTGCTATCGATTTGAGGACGCGCGGCGGGGAGCCGAGCATCGAAAGCTGCTCCTGACGCGCCTCTCCGGCCATTGATGTCAATGGCTTTGCCCTGAAGATTTTTAAATCCGCTTTGACAGGCTCGACGCTTGCCGAAAAACTGCTGATCGCAGGAACTCCCCAGTCGCCCATTTGTTTTATATTCTGCACCGCCCGGAAATTTGCTCAAGCCGCAATCGGCGACAGTGGAGCGGATCCATGGATATGACGCGCATCCGAGATCGCATGGTGGAGCACCACGTTACGCGTCGTGGCATTCGCGATCCAGGCGTGACCGAAGCCATGCGCACGGTGCCGCGCGAAAAATTCGTTCCTCCAGGCTCCGAGGAATTCGCCTATGAGGATGCGCCGCTGTCGATCGGCGAGGGGCAGACAATTTCGCAGCCGTTCATCGTGGCGCTGATGCTCGAAAAGGCCAATCTGAATGCCGGTGACAAAGTGCTCGAGGTCGGAACGGGCTCCGGCTATGCTTCGGCCCTGATCAGCCTGATAGCAAGGCATGTCTACTCCATCGAGCGCCATGAAAAGCTGGCGCTTCAGGCCAGGGAACGGTTCGAGAAGCTCGGATATCGCAACATCGACGTTCGCGTCGGCGATGGCAGCAAGGGCTGGGCGAAAGCCGCTCCGTTCGATGCCATTATCGTTTCTGCGGGCGCACCCGAGGTGCCAACCGCCTTGAAAGAACAGCTGCACCTTGGAGGGCGGCTCATCATCCCGGTCGGCGGCGGTGAAGGGCAGCGCCTGAAACGGCTCACACGCACCGGCGCCGCCGCATTCGAGGAAGAAGATCTCGGCGGGGTGCTCTTCGTTCCCTTGATCGGCGAAGACGCATGGACAGCTTCCCATCCGATGTACACGGCGACGGCCTCCTCATTGCCGGGAACGTTTGCCTCCGAACCAAGTTCTCCGCGAAACGCAAAGGCAGGGAGCATGGGAAAGATACACAAGTTGCCCGCGTTGCCGGAAGGTGTGCTCGATCATAGCGAATTTCAGCAAAGGTTCTGGGCTGTTCAACGTATTTCCTGGATCGTGTTCACGCTTCTTTTAGTGACCTGCTTGCTGGGATTGCTGGGAAGAGGCGGTCCGTTTTCGCGGCAGACACTGCTGTTGTCCGAAGGATCCGTGGATTTTCCCGTCATCTCCCGATGGAATGCCCCCGAGGACATGACCGTGACCTTCACGCCGTCATCCGAAGATAGGGTCTTCACGATCGATGCCGCCTTTCTTCAAAGCTTTTCAGTTCAGGGCATCGATCCGCCCCAAAAGGCGACCTTCGCGCGCGACGGCCGGATAGGTTATGTGTTCCCCGCCGACGCGGCTGGGCCGACGCAGATCGTCTTCCGTCTGCAAACGCAACTCCCCGGCCCTCGTCGCGCCCTCATCGGCTTGGGCGGCGAGACGCGCACCCAAACGACTTTCATCTTTCCATGAGGGCGCCACGGTGGATGCGGTATTACGCGGACTGGCAATTTATTTCACGCTGCTCGTGATCATCCGTCTGTCGGGAAGACGGACATTGGCCCAGATGACGCCGTTCGATCTGGTCATCGTGCTGGTGATCTCCGAAACCACCCAGCAGGCGATGCTGGGCGATGACTTCTCGATCACCAACGCCGTCATTTTGATCCTCACGCTGTTTACGACCGACATCGGCCTGTCCTACGTGAAGAGGTGGTGGCCTCGCGCAGCTCATATCATCGATGGTGTCCCAACCATTCTGGTGACGGATGGCGTCTATGACGAAGGCGCGCTCAAAGGCGCCCGGCTGCAGAAAGAAGATGTCATGCAAGCGGCTCGAAGCCAGGAAGGCATCGAGAGCGTGACGGAGATAAAATTTGCCATCCTCGAAGTGAGCGGCAACATCAGCATCATCAAGAATCAGAAATCCGACTGACAATCGATCTCTGGCATCAAAAGATCAAATGTGATCTTGTCACACTGAGGCGGCTCTGACTGGGGAATGATCCAATGCCCGTATGTAAAACGACGAGGCCGACGACGCATTGCCCTTCCCACCCTGGGGCATTGCTTGAGGACATCATCCCCGCAACGGGAAAAGCCAAGGTGGAAATCGCCAATCTGCTCGGAATCTCGCGCCAGCAACTTTACGATATTCTGAACGAGAAGAAGCCCGTGTCGCCCAATGTCGCTGCTCGACTTGGAAAATTGTTCGGTGATGGCCCCGCAATATGGCTGCGCATGCAGGCTGCGTATGATGCTTGGCACGCCGAACGGGAAGTCGACGTCTCCGCCATCCCGACGATCAGGGCAGCATGATCGAAAGCGCGCTTATCGGCATTGCCGAGGCAGGAACGAAATATCGTGATGATCTCTCTGCCACTTTCGAGCTGACAGCTTGTTGGGGATGCGCTTCAGAAGGATAAGTCGAGCACCCGGCCCTCGAACAGACGATCCCGGGAGCCTTCAAGATGCGCCTTCATCAGTCGCTGCGCATCGTCGGGCCGGCCATCGGCGATCGCCTTGTAGATGGCGTTATGCTCCTCATAGACCTGTTCCAGCCCTTGGCGGGGGCCGAGCAAAGAGAGGCCGTGGAGATGCATGCCAACGGCGATGTGGGCCTTCAGCGCATCGATCGAGGCGGTGTAATAATGATTGTTCGCAGCCTCCGTCACCGCGCGGTGGAAGAGGAAATCGGCGTCGGTGCGGTGAAGCTGATGGCTGGTCGCCTCACGCAGATCCGCAAGCGCGCTGGCGATCTTCTGAATCGCCTGCTCATTGCGGCGTTTGGCGGCGAAATAGGCGGCCGCCGGCTCGATCGTCAGGCGGAATTCGTAGCAGCGCTGAATGTCGGCGATCGTCTTGACCGGCGAATAGGCAAGCTGCGTCGTCGGCGACCCATGCGCACTGACGAAGGTGCCGGCGCCCTGCCGTGCATAGACCATGCCCTGATCGCGCAGGCGCGCCAGCGCATCGCGGACGATCGGCCGCGACACGCCCAGCATCGAGGCAAGCTCATGTTCGCCGGGAAGGCGTGAATCCGGCGGATAGTTTCCGCCGCGGATACGCTCGAGCAACTGGTCGAAGACGCGATCGACCAGCTTGACGGCCTTGCCGCGTTCGGGCTTGCCCGGCGGGCCGGCTTCCGCGTTCAAAGATTCGCCATTCACTTCAGCCACGTCATTCTCCCCGGCGGTATCTTACTATGCCGCCCGATTCCAAAGAACCAGTCTTAGCAAACTATCGGGATTGCCGAAGCCCCCGGACTTCACGGCGCACCGAAAATGCCGCCCGTCGGCTGCGGTGACATCGAACCACGGCACGCCGGCTTCGACTTCGCCTTGCGGCGCCAGCACTCTGACCCTGAGCGCCTGGAAAACGGCAAGCGCCGTATCGCCGCCACCGACCATCAGCATGTCAGGCTTGGTATCGTCGATAACCGATCTGACGCCTGCCGCAAAACGGCGGGCGACCTGTGCTGCATCGGCTGTCATATCGCCGGAGCAACGCAGCAGCGCCGGCAGCGCCATGCCCTCCCCGACTTCGACCTGCCCCATCGGCGCGTCCACCACCATGCGCAGGACACCCGAGGCTTCGAGCTGGTCCATCTGGGTAGCAGTAATCGGGTCGCGCGAGCCAAAAGCAAACAGGGTGCGCCGACTCGCTGCAAATTCCGGCACCGCTTGCCGCCCCGTTTCGCCGAGCTGGCGGGCAAGAGCAGCACCCAGACCCCGTGCGCCGACCGCAAGCGTCAGCCGCCAGTCATGATCGGCAACGATCTGGTCGAGATCACTGTCATCCTCCGCATCGGCAACGGTGACGCTGCCTGCGCGGCTCTCGAACAAATCGGCGATCGACAGCGGCTTGTCGACGCCGCGGCCGACGACACAGCCTCTATAGGTCACACGCTCCTGATCGGGAACAGCCGGCGCCACGAGGATAGTCTCCAGGCCGAGCGCATCGGCCAGCACCAGGCTTTCCACTGCTACATTGCCCTTCAGCCGGGAGTCGATCTTCTTCATCACGACTGCGGGCTTCACGCCGCGAAGCGCCTCGGTCGCCAAGCGCACCCTTTCGGCAGCTTCGCGCTCGCCGAGCGCGCGCGAGGCGGTATTGATAACGACAACGTCACAGCCGGTGGCGACTGCATCCTCTGCGGCCCCGACATCGACGGCGACCGCCACCGAAAGGCCGGCTTCGACGAAGGGCGTGCCGGTATCGAGCGCACCCGTCAGATCATCGGCAATGATGGCGGCCTTCAGCGTCATGCAGTCTGTCCGGTGTTGACGGCGTGACAGGCGACGAGATGGCCGGGTTTTGCTTCCTGCCACGCGGGAATGACCTTACTGCAGACATCCATGGCAATCGGGCACCGCGTGTGGAAACGGCAGCCCGACGGCGGGTTCAGCGGGCTCGGCACGTCACCCTGAAGAATCTGGCGCTGGCGGGTGCGCTCATGCTCCGGATCGGTCTCCGGAACGGCCGACAGTAGAGCCCTGGTATAGGGATGCAGCGGATTGTCGAAGAGTTCCTCGCGGGTGGCAAGTTCGGCGAGCCGCCCGAGATACATGACGCCGACGCGGGTGCTGATATGGCGCACGACCGCGAGATCATGGGCGATGAACAGATAGGTCAGCCCGTATTTTTCCTGCAGATCGAGCAGCAAGTTGATGATCTGTGCCTGGATCGACACGTCGAGCGCCGAGATCGCCTCGTCGCAGACGATGAATTTCGGCTGGCAGGCGAGCGCGCGGGCGATGACGACGCGCTGGCGCTGGCCGCCGGAAAGCTCGTGCGGGTAGCGCTGGGCAAACCGCGTCGGCAGGCCGACATCGGTGAGCAGTGTCGCGACCCTGTCCTTCAGCTCGGCCTTGGTGCAGAGCTTGTGGAAAAGGATCGGCTCGCCGATCGCCTCGCCCACCGTCATGCGCGGATTGAGTGTCGAATACGGATCCTGGAATACGATCTGCAGGTCGCGGCGGAAGGGCCGCATCTGTTTTTCATCGAGCGTCGCGAGATCCTGGCCCTTGTAGACGACCCTGCCGCTGGTCGCCTTGTAGAGGTTGAGAATGGTGAAACCGGTCGTCGACTTGCCGCAGCCGGATTCGCCGACGAGACTCAGCGTCTCGCCTTCCATGATGTCGAGATTGACATTGTCGAGCGCATAGACGGTCGCCGAACGCTCACCGAAGGCGCCGAGCTTGACGTGGAAATGCTTGACCAGGTTTTCGATCTTGAGCAGCGGTTGAGCACCCATCATGCGGCCTCCTGCATTCTCTGGACGACGAAACAGGCGGCGCGGTGATTGCTGCTGCCGCTCAGCGGTTCGAGCTGCGGCACCTTTTCGTGGCAGATGGTTTCGGCAAGCGGGCAGCGCGGCGCAAATGGGCAACCCTTCGGCCGGCGGCCGGGCTCCGGCGGCGTGCCGCCGATCGAGCTCAACCGGCTTGCCGGCGGGTCCGAGAGCTTCGGGATCGAAGACAGCAGGCCGCGCGTATAGGGATGGCTTGGGCGGGCATAGAGCTCGTCGACAGGCGCATCTTCGACCACCGTGCCGGCATAGAGCACGGCGACGCGATCGACGAGGCCGGCGATCAGCGCCAGGTCATGGGTGATCCAGACGACCGACATGTCGAGCCTGGCCCTGAGATCCTTCACCAGATCGACGATCTGGGCCTGGATGGTGACGTCGAGCGCCGTCGTCGGCTCGTCGGCGATCAGCAGTTTCGGATTGCAGGCAAGGCCGATCGCGATCATCACGCGCTGGCGCATGCCGCCGGAAAGTTCGTGCGGATAGGCCTGCAGGCGCTCTTCCGGGCCGGGAATGCCGACAAGCCGCAGAAGTTCGACAGCACGGGCGCGGGCCGCCGCCTTTTTCATTCCGCGGTGATAGATCAGAGGCTCGCAGATCTGGTCGCCGACGCGCATGACGGGATTGAGCGAAGTCATCGGATCCTGGAAGACGAAGCCGATATCGCCGCCGCGCACCTTGCGCAGTTCTCTATTCGACATCGTCTGCAGGTCGCGGCCGTCGAATGTCGCCGATCCCTTGGTGACCTTGATCTTGTTCGGCAGGAGCCGCATCAGGCTCAGCATGGTCAGGCTCTTGCCGCAGCCGGATTCACCGACGACGCCAAGGGTCTCGCCCCTGTCGACATGGAGGTCGATGCCGTCGACGACGATGGCGGGGCCGTTGCGGCCATCGATTTCGACGGTAAGGCCCCTGACATCGAGCAGGCGGTTGGTGCTTTTCGTGTCCATCATTTGCTGCCCCGCGGATTGAGCGCGTCGTTGAGGCCGTCGCCGAGGAAACTGAAGGCAACCGAGGCAAGGCCGAGCACGGCCGCCGGAGCGGCGAGAAGGTGGGGATAATGCTGCCAGACGCGCAGGCCGTCCGAAATCATGTTGCCCCAGCTCGGCGTTGGCGGATTGACCCCGACGCCAAGGAAGCTGAAGGCGCTTTCCAGCACCATCGCCGTGCCGAGGCCGGCGCTGACCGAGACGATCAGGGGGCCTAGCGCATTCGGAATGACATAACGCTTGATGATGATCCAGTTCGAAAGCCCGAGCGCCTGGGCCGCGGTGATATACGGTCGACTGCGAATCGACAGCACCTGGGCGCGCACGAGCCGCGCGTATGGCGGCCAGGAGATCAGCGCCATAGACCCGAAGACGAGGGCGAAATCCACCCACATGGTTTCGCGATAGAAGGGATTGAGGGTCTCGAGATAACGCGCTTCCATCCATTTGCTGATCGGCGATTTCAGTGAGGCGTTGATAACGACGACGAGCAGCAGGTTGGGAACCGACATCGTCACGTCGGTCAGCCACATGATGACGCGATCGAATGGATTGCCGAAGAAACCGGCGACGGCACCGAGCACGAGACCGATCAGCACGGCGAAGACGGTGACGATGACGGCAACAAGGAAAGCGGTGCGCGTGCCGAAGACCACGCGGCTGAAGACGTCGCGGCCGAGATCGTCTGTTCCGAAGAGGTGGCTCATCGACGGCAGGACATTGCGGGCGTTGAGATCCTGGCTCAGATAATCATAGGGCGTGAGATAAGGCCCGAAGATCGCCGTGAAGGCGAGGATCACGACGACGATCAAGCCGAAGATGGCGAGCCTGTTGCGCTTCAGCCGATACCAGGCGTCGCGCCACAGGCTGACCGGCTCTTCGACAGTTTCGATGGTGGAAAGAGGGATGGCGGACATGGTCAGCGGCTCCTTCTTGAATCATTGGCGCGCGGATCGAGCAGCGGATAGAGCACATCCACCAGGAGGTTCGACACCATCACCAGAAACGATCCGATCAGCGTGATCGCCAGAATGACCGGATAGTCGGAATTGATCAGCGCCTGCACCGTCAACCGGCCGAGACCCGGCAGGCCGAAAACGAGTTCGACGAAGATCGCGCCATTGACGATGGTGATCATGATCAGGCCGAGCTGCGTGACGACGGGCGTCAGCACCGGCCGCAAGATATGGCGCAACGCCACCATGATCTCGGGTACGCCCTTGGCGCGGGCGGTCCGGACGAAATCCTCCGACAGCACCTCGATGACGGCGGCACGCGTTTGACGCACGATCAGCGCGATCGGCTGGAAAGAAAGGACGAGCAGCGGCAGCAGGATACGGACGTCGAGGATGCCACCCCAGCCATAAGGCACGCTCGCACCCGGCAGCAGCACGATGAGGCCGACCATCAGCAGCGGGCCGGCGACATAGGCCGGGATCGCCCACAGGAAGAGCGCGGAGCCCAGAATGGCATAATCGATGCGTGAATTCTGGTTGAGCGCGGCGATCATGCCGAGCGGGATCGCGACGACGGCCGTCAGGATGATGGAACAGATGGCAAGCTGGAAGGAGACAGGTGCCGCGGCTGAGACCATCGCCCAGACGGAGCGGCCCGAGGTCAGCGAATTGCCGAACTGGCCGTGCAGCAGGTTCCAGATGTAAAGGCCAAACTGGACGATGAAGGGTTTGTTGAGGCCGGCACTTTCGCGAATGGCTTCGATGCGCTGCGGATTATAGGCGACGTCGCCCGGCGCGCGCAGGAAGATCAGCTTGATCGGATCGCCGGCGCCATAGAAGGCCAGCGCGTAGACCGCCAGCATCACCACCAGAACGGACGGAATCCAGATGGCAAATCGGGTTAGCACGTAGCGCAGCATGGCCACCTCTCACCGGTTGTTCGATGCGTTCCCGCTTTTGGCTGCGATCGCATCTCTTCTTCTTGAAACTTGCGCGAAGGCCTTGCGGCCTTCGCGCGGGCTATTGTCGATTGGGACGGTTCCGCCGGATCAACCGATGGAAATGTTCCAGGGTTCGACGACCTGCCAGTCAAGGTTCTTTTCCAGGCCCTTGACGTCCTTTGTGGCCCAGCGCGACATCGCCTGAGAATACCATGGAATGAAGGCCCAATCCTCGCGGAACGCCTTCTGGGCCTCCTGAGCGAGAGCAATGCGCTGCGGATCATCTGCAGCCTTGGTCGTGGCTTCGGCAAGAGCGCTGTCGACCTTGTCGTTCCTGTATCCACCGAGCTTGTTCTGGGCGTTCGACGAGGTTGAGGCGATGCTGCCCGCCAGATAGGAGACGGCATCGGGAACGCGGGTGCCGACGTCGTCGCGGAAGATCTGGACCGAGTTCTGATCCGGACCCGCATACGAATCCTGCTGCGGCTTCATGTCTACGGCGGTGATGCCGAGATTCTGGCGCCACTGCTCGGCAATGAACTGGGCGGCAGCCTGAATGGCTGGCCCCGAGATGCCGACGAACAGGATCTTCGGCAGGCGCTCCGGGCCGCCGTAGGTCGATTCCGCAAGCAGCTTCTTGGCAGCCTCCGGATCATAGGGATAGGGCTCGAAGCCGGAATTCTCCGCACCCGGCACCGCATTGAGGATCTGGTCCGCCTTCTTATGCGGCCCGTCGGGATAGGACGCCTTGAACAGGCCATCGCGATCGACCGCCATGATCAGTGCCTGGCGGACTTTCGGATCGTCCATCGGCGCACGGGAAATGTTGAACCAGAAGTGCTGGCTGGTCGGGATCAGCGGGCCGGCCGAGAATTCCGGGCCGAGATCCTGGATGATGGTCGAGGTGATCAATTCGGTATGGGCGTTGAACTCTCCCGACTTGATCAGCGACGTTGCGCTGACATTGTCCTCGATCGAGGTGACCTCGATGCGCGCAAGCTTCGGCTTTGGTCCGAAGAAGTTCTCATTCGGCTCGAAAGTGAGTTTGCCGGCGTCGATATCGATGCTCGTCAGCTTGAAGGGACCTGAGAAGACTGGCTTGCTATCGGGCTTATACCAATCGATGATCTCCTCACCGTCGCTACCGCGCGACTGCGATGCCTTGGTGATCGGCGCGATGTGATTTGCTAGGCGCATGAAGAAGATCGGATCGGCGGCGGCCAGCGTCACGACGACCGTCCCCTCGTCGGGTGTCGCGACACCCGTCAGCTCGTTGCCGGAGCCGGCGGAGATTTCGGCATAACCCTTAACCTTGCTCAGCACCTGGTCGGCGCGCTGGCTCTTGGTATTCGGCATCGAGGCGACTTCCCACGATCCCTTGACGTCGGCCGAGGTGATCTTGCTGCCGTCGGAGAAGACGGCCTTGGGGTCAATTTTGAAGGTCCAAACAGTGTTGTCAGCCGATTCCCAGCTGGTGAAGACGTAGGGTTTGATATTGCCTTCGCTGTCGAAATACATCGGCGATGCCCACCAGATCGAATTCCAGCGGAACGTCCTGCCGCCGCCGCGCAGCGGCGACCAGTCCTGGTCGAAGGCCGGATGCGCGACCTTCAGGACCTGGCCTTCATCGGCCATGACGATGCGGGCATTCATCCCGAAAACGGTGAGGCCGACGCCGGCTGCAAGGCCGAGCTTCAGCGCGTTACGACGTGATATATTGGTTTTATCCGATTGATCAGACATGGCATTCCTCCCAGAGTGAATTCGGCAGCGCTCTCCCTGCACCTGCCAGGCGCAGCACAATCCGTTCCGTATCGTTCTCTCGTTATTGTAAATATGTCAACAAAAAATCGCGATTTCAATTCCAACAAAATTTTATCCTGAAAATAAACACGTTATAACAGATAGATAACTTTTTGGAGTGACGCCCCAGCATTTTGTCTTCTTGACAAAAGCGCGGCAATATAAAAGTTCTTTGCACTCCATCACGACAGACGGATGACAATCGCAATGCGTAGCCCCCGGTTCGAGCACGGATCGGCAAGACAGGACGCGCCGAGGAGGCAAAATGAGCCATCACAGGATTACAGGCGTATTCAGCGCGTCCGCAACGCCGCTGACTGCAGACAATTCACCCGATCTCGCACTATTCACCGATCATTGCCGACAGCTGCTGGCCGAGGGATGCCATGGCGTGGCGCTGCTTGGCACGACGGGCGAGGCCAATTCCTTCTCCGGAGCCGAGCGTCGCGCCATTCTGGAAGCAGCGCTGAAGGCCGGTATTCCTGCCGACAGGCTTTTGCCGGGCACCGGCGTCGTCGCCATTCCCGAGACCGTGGAATTGACCCGGCACGCACTGTCGCTTGGCGTGACCAAGGTGGTGATGCTGCCGCCCTTCTACTACAAGGGTGTCTCTGACGACGGCCTCTTTGCCGCCTATTCGCAAGTGCTGGAAAAGGTCGCCGACACCCGCCTTCAGGTCATCCTCTATCACATTCCGCAGGTGTCAGGCGTTCCGCTGTCCATTCCGCTGATCGGGCGGCTGATTGCGGCCTTCCCGGAAACGGTCGTCGGCATCAAGGAATCTGCTGGCGATTTCAACAACATGCAGGCGATCATCGCCGCCTATCCCGGTTTTTCGGTGCTGGCTGGCGCCGATCCGCTGCTGCTGCCGCTGCTGAAGGCGGGTGGTGCCGGCTGCATCACCGCAACCTCCAATCTCGTGGCGAATTCGCTGCGCACCATCTACGACCATGTCCATGACGAGGCACGCGCCGCCGATGTCGAGGCGGCGCAGGCACGCATCAGCGCCTATCGCACGCTTTCCAATTCCTACGTCCAGATCCCGACCATCAAGGCGATGGTGGGGCTGAAGACCGGCAATCCCGCCTGGAAGCGCACGCGCGCGCCGCTGATGCCCCTTGATGATGCCGACTATGCCGCGCTCGCCGAAAGCTACACCAAGCTGCCTTGAGGAGATCTGTCATGACCTTTACCGGCCTGCCTCCGGAAGCCGTTCCTGCCCTGATGACCGGCGCCATCACCCCTCACACCACCGTCGAGGGTCGTGCGGATGCCTATCTACCCTCCCCCTGCATCCAGAACCATGCCGCAAATCTCGCCTTTTTGCCCGACGGCACGCTGACCTGCGTCTGGTTCGGCGGCACGATGGAGGGCATGGGTGATATCTCGATTTACATGTCGCGGCTGGCGCCGGGCTCCGAGCGCTGGTCCATGCCGGAAAAGATGAGCGACGACCCAGAGAAATCCGAACAGAACCCGTTGATTTTCAATGCTCCAGACGGAAAAGTATGGTTGCTCTATACTTCGCAGACCTCGGGCAATCAGGATGGCTCTGTTGTCAAATGCCGGATTTCAGGTGATGGCGGCCAGACCTTCGGCCCGGTTCGTATCCTCTGCGACAGTCCCGGCACCTTCGTCCGCCAGCAGATCGTCGTCAACGGCCGGGGCGACTGGCTGCTTCCGGTCTTCCGCTGTGTCGGCCTGAACGGCCAGCGCTGGAGCGGCGATGCCGATACGGCTGCGGTGCTGATGTCGCGTGATGGCGGCGTGAGCTGGCAGATGCGCGATATTCCAGACAGTATCGGCGCGGTGCACATGAACATCCTGCCGCTTGGCGGCGGCGAGATGATCGCCTTCTACCGCAACCGTTTCGCTGAAAACATCCTGTCCAGCCGATCATCCGACGGCGGCGAGACATGGAGCGCGCCCGAGCCCGCCGAATTGCCGAACAACAACTCCTCGATCCAGGCCACGATTCTTAATGATGGAGCAATCGCAATAGTTTACAACCATTCGAATGCCGCCATGTCGGATGCACGCCGCCAATCTCTCTATGACGAAATCGAGGGTGGCGAGGCTGGAGAGACCGCCGTCTTTGCCAATAGCAGCGTACGCAAGGCTGTCTGGGGGGTTCCGCGTGCGCCGCTGAGCCTGGCGATATCGAGGGATGGCGGCAAGAGCTTTCCGCATCGCATCGATCTCGATAGTGGCGACGGCTTCTGCCTCAGCAACAATTCCAAGGATTCGCTGAATCGCGAATTCTCCTATCCCTCGATCGTCCAGGGCGGCGACGGCGCGCTCCATATCGCCTACACCTACTACCGACGCACCATCAAATATGTGCGCCTCGCCCCGCAATTCCTGCCGTAAACAAAGCGGCGGCCGAAAATTGTCATCCTGCATCCGCTCGCATGCGAAGGGATGTGGGATGCGGGGTTGACTGACAGGAAAATTGACAACAGGGTTGGACAATTCACCGCCGCCGCAAAGATGATGGCCAGTTGGTGTCTGGCATGTCGTTTTCATCATGATTGGTTTCATAAGACACTGATATATTTATCGATATGAGCACGGCACCGCCGCCTCGAAGCGCGCATCAGATGATAAAAAATTCCGCTCGCTGGAATGCCGGCTTGACATTGATCTTACAACTTTACATTAAAGAGGGCGACGATAGTGCCACAAGATCTTGCAGGGAGGACCGGTTCATGGCCAGCTTGGATTCGCCGATCACGATAGTTCGGCCGCATCTGATCGAATTCGGCGTCGGCACGGCGGGAAAGCTCGGCAAATGGGCCGCCGAAAAGGGCTATCGGCGTACGCTTGTCATCTCCGATGCCTTCAACGCCTCGCGCATCGACGTGCTGGAGCTGAAGGGCGAGGTTACGGTCTTTGCGGAAGTGACGCCCGAGCCGGATACGGCCAATCTCGAAAAGGTCCTGGCGGCGGCAAATCGCGCCGATGCCGAGCTGATTGTCGGCTTCGGCGGCGGCAGCGCCATGGACTTGGCGAAACTGGCCGCCGTGCTTGCCGGCTCCGCCCAGACGCTGCACGAGGTCGTCGGTCCGAACAAGGTGCGCGGGCCGCGCAAGGTGGCGCTCGCCCAGGTGCCGACGACATCGGGCACCGGCAGTGAGGCCGGCATCCGTGCGCTCGTCACCGATCCGGCGACGATGGCAAAGCTTGCCGTCGAAAGCCTGCATATGCTGGCCGATATCGCCGTCATCGATCCGGCCCTGACCTTCAGCGTCCCTGCCCGCACGACGGCCGCCACCGGCGTCGATGCCATGGCTCATTGCGTCGAGGCCTTCACCAACCGCAAGGCCCATCCGATGGTCGACATCTATGCGATCGAGGGAACCCGCCTCGTCGGCAAATATCTCGCTCGCGCCGTCAGGGACGGCAATGACGCCGAGGCGCGCGCCGGCCTCTCGCTCGCCTCGCTTTACGGCGGCTTCTGCCTCGGCCCGGTCAACACCGCCGGCGGCCATGCGCTCGCCTATCCACTCGGCACGCGCTGGCATGTGGCCCACGGCGCGGCAAATGCGTTGATTTTTCCGCATGTTCTCGCCTTCAATACACCGTCCGCTCCTGAGAAAACCAGGGCGGTGATGGAAGCGCTTGGGCGTGAAACCTCCGGAAACGTCACATCCGTCTTCGATGCGGCTTACGCTTTCTGCGCCGAACTCGGTATCGAGATGAAACTTTCCGGCCTCGGCGTGCCGGAAAGCGATCTCGACGCCATGGCCGACGACGCCTTTGCCATTCGCCGTCTGCTCGATAACAATCCGCGCGATCTCACGCGCGCCGACATTCGCTCGATTTATGCGGCCGCTTTTTAAGCCACAAAGTTTTCAGAAGGAATTCGATCGATGGACAGGAATGCGAAAGTCGCCGTGACGCTCGGCGATCCGGCCGGCGTCGGCCCCGAGGTGATCGTCAAGGCCTTGGCAGCTCTGCCCAGGGAAGAGCGCCGCGATTTCGTCATTGTCGGCAATGTCGAAGCACTGGAGCGCGCCGACCGCGTCACCGGCACCGGACTGCGGTTCGGGCCCGCCGATGCACCCGGTGACGACAGGATCGCCGTCGACGAAGTCGCGCTCGGCGCCGCCCTTCCCGAGATCGGCAAGGTCAGTCCCGTCGCCGGCGATGCCTCGGTGCGCTATATCACCCGCGCCGTCGATCTCGCCATGTCTGGTCAAGCCGACGTCATCGTCACCGCGCCGATCAACAAGGAAGCGATGAACCTCGCCGGCCATCACCATGACGGGCACACCGGGTTGCTCGCGCATCTCACCGGCTCGAAGAGCTCCTTCATGCTGCTCGCTTCCGAGCGGCTGAACACCATCCACGTCTCCACCCATATTTCGCTGAAGGGTGCGATCGAGCGCGCCAAGACCGAGCGGGTGCTCGCCACCATCGAAGCCGGTCACCGGCATTTCCTGCGGCTCGGCCGCAAAGCACGCATCGCCGTTGCCGGCCTCAACCCCCATTGCGGCGAAAACGGCCTGTTCGGCACCGAGGACATGGAGTTCCTCGCGCCCGCCGTTGAACAGGCGCAGGCAAAGGGCATCGACGTCGTCGGGCCGATCTCGGCCGATACGGTGTTTGCCCGCGCCTATAACGGCGCCTTCGATCTTGTCATCGCCCAGTATCACGATCAGGGCCATATCCCGATCAAGCTCGTCGCCTTCGACACCGCGGTCAACGTCTCGCTCGGCCTGCCGATCGACCGCGTCTCGGTCGATCACGGCACCGCCTTCGACATCGCCGGCACCGGCAAGGCAAACCACGTCAACATGCTCTCGGCCATTGCCTATGCCAGGCTGATGGCCCGCTCGCCGCGGCAGAGAGCGTGATCGCGGCTTCCAGAAGGACCGACAGGCGCCGATCGCCGACACAACGATGTCGAACTTCGTTATGAC
The DNA here is from genome assembly GCF_025941625.1 of Rhizobium acaciae. Taxonomy (NCBI): domain Bacteria; kingdom Pseudomonadati; phylum Pseudomonadota; class Alphaproteobacteria; order Hyphomicrobiales; family Rhizobiaceae; genus Rhizobium; species Rhizobium acaciae. The sequence continues at coordinate 38,585 of NZ_JAPCZO010000024.1, read as the reverse complement.
ACCTAACAGCAGAACCGGACTCTGTCGTTCAGGAACGTCCCGCCGTTGACGCACCAGCATTCCTCGCGTACATAGCTAGACAGTCTAGCCAGGAGCGGAATTGATGGAGTGGCAACTGCAGGACGCCAAAAACCAATTTTCGAAGGTCGTGCAGAAGGCCCGACAAGAAGGGCCGCAGGTGGTGACCGTGCGGGGCGAGCGTACGGCCGTCGTTCTGTCCGCCCGCGACTACGACGCCCTGCGCGCCGGCAGGCCGACGCTCGTCGACGACCTGCTCGGCGGCCCCGCCTGGGACGATGAGTTCGCCGATGCGGTCGAAGCACGCAACAAGACCCCAAGCCGCGACGTTGCCTTCTGATGTATCTGGTCGACACCAACATCGTCTCGGAGGCGCGACGCGGCACGCCGCAGGCGGTCTCCTGGCTGCGCTCCGTCGATCCGCTCACCATCCACCTGAGCGCGCTGACGCTTGGCGAGATCATGCGCGGCATTGCCCTCAAACAGAAATCGGATCCGAAGACCGCGGCGCATCTCACCGAATGGCTGCGCAAGCTGCGTTATGGTCATGGCGACCGGATCCTGCCGGTGACCGACGAGATCGCCGTCGAATGGGGCCGCATCGCCGCCATCCGGCCGCGTGGCGATATCGACGGGCTGATCGCCGCAACCGCAATCGTCCATGATCTGATTGTCGTCACTCGCAATGTCGGCGATTTCGACGACACCGGCGCAGCGGTGATAAATCCATGGGAGACGGACGCGTGAGCAGTCGAGGCAGCCACCTCCTCGTTTAAAGTGGCCTCTTGTGCAATTGGATAAAGGCCTTAGCTACGTCGGGACGAGAACTATTGTCGGTGCGTTTGGTGGCAGCATCATGATCTGCTGACCAAGCCTCATCTGTCCGGCGTTTTGATCTGCTCTGCGGAAACGTTGATTGCACCGCAACCCGTCACATGCCGAACAAGCGACGATCCCAGAAGACCGGTTGGTGGAGGCTTACTGTGATCAATCGGAATTCCGGGTGGGCCGGGTTTATCAGCATGTTGCGGTCGACGCGGGCGACGACACTTGGCACCAGCAGGATGGCGCTGCGTTTTTCCTGGCACCAGCGTTCGCCAAAATCCTTGCTGACGTTCGCCGGCATGCTGTCCCAGCCGGGCAGCGCGGGCTGGGAGAAGACCTCGTAGCTTAGCCCCCGCGGTAGGGTGATCGTGACATAGTGCTGGTTGGGCGGCAGCCTTCCGCTACCATGAACGAGCTTTTCGAGCAGCGCGGTCGAATAATGCTCGCTCGTGTAGATGATCGGGCTGCCCGATGTGTTCCACCGTCCCGGCGCGATGGTCGAGCCGGTGGCGTCAAAGATCGGATAGGTTCCATGGGGATCTCCGATGCAGACGGATGTCAGTGTGCGGTCAAGAACCTGTGCGCTCACGCAGCGCTGCCGTATTTCAGGCTTCCGAGAATATCGAGCACGAGCTCGCCGCCGATCTCGCTCTGGATGACCACGTCGATCGGCCGCCTGTCCTCAAGCATTGCATGCGGCCGAAACAGGAAATCGCGGGCCTCGATCTCGGTCTGCCAGACATCGAGCGCCTGACCCCAGACACGCGCGAGACGGGCAAGCTTTATGCCTTCATCCGAGGAGAGCCGATGCTTGGACTTGCGCCGTTCATAGGTGGCCTTCGGAACCAGCCGGTATTTGAACTGGGCGTCATCAGGCGCCAGAAGCAGCGCCATGCGGTCAAGCGCCTTGACCGGCAATCCTTCCTCGATGCTGGAGAGCAGGCCGAAGGCCGAACGCGATACTGGCTCCCTGGCGGGCAGCCCGAGAACATCGGCGATACCGGCAAATCCCATCATGGCAACGGCTCCTTTTCACTTGAGGCTATATTTAGTCTCAAGTGATGATGTTATCAAGTGCACCGTTCCGGTTTTTGATGCTCGCCAGCCGAGCAGCGGATTGCCGCAGGCGCACTAGATCGCTATCTTCCCCGAAGGCACACGAACAGCAAAGGAGGTTGCCTATGTCACCGCGGGACGCCTGATCCAGCAATACCAAGACTTCTGCCTTTCCAAAGGCATCGATTTCACACGCATCGAATCCGTACGGCCGCATGATGATACCACGCTCTTCTGCAGCGCTGGAATGCAGCAGTACAAGCCCCTCTTCTCCGATCCCTCCCATAGTGGAACAGTCGCAAACAGCCAGGCCTGCCTGCGCATGGGCGACCTCGACGAGATCGGCGACGGAACCCACCTTCTCCACTTCACCATGCTCGGCCTTTTCTCCTTCCGGGAATTGACCGTCGGCAACGCCATCGATTTCTGGCTCGAGTTTCTGAGAACGCTGGGGCTCGTGCCGGATCATGTGACGATCCATCCTGACCGCCTGGTGGAATGGACGCCGCTCTATCGCGGACGCGTGCCCATCGTGCCGGATCCGGAATGCATATGGAGCGATGGCAGCATCAGCGGATACTGCACCGAGTTCTATAAGGATGGCGTCGAGATCGGAAACATCGTCAATCCGCTCGGAACCTGCATCGACGTCGGCTTCGGTCTCGAGCGTCTCGACATGATTGTCAACGGCACACCGCAAGACGATGCGCTCGGGACACTGTGCGAGACGGTCATGACCATCGTGGAAAGCGGCTACCGGCCGGGCAACAAGGAGCAGGGATACGTCTTGCGGAAACTGCTCCGTCGCATCCACAAGATGGGCGGCACGCTCGATCATCCCTACTTCGCGGAAGAGGCCGAACGCCAGAAGCGGTTGCGCCCCAAATATCTGCGTCTGCGTGACCGCCATTCCGAGATGAGTCCCGACTGGTGGTTCGACACGCATGGCATCGATCTCTCCGACATCAGTGAGAGCATGGAGGAATAGCAACGTACAAGGCCTCCCGCAGATAACATCGGGAGGCCTTGTCATATCCTGGAAAGCGTCAGCGTTGCGGCGCCCGCATTGAACGCTTTCAGCTCTGCCCCGGCTGCAGCCGACGGAAAATCCGCTCGATCTGGGCAACAGCGGCAAAAAAGACGATGCCGGAGAAAGAGGCGAGCACGACGGCGGCAAAGAGCCTTTCCGCCTGATAGTTGAATGTCGACTGGATGATGACGGCGCCCAGCCCCTGGTTCGAACCGATCCACTCCCCGACGATCGCGCCGATCACACAGGTGGTTGCCGAAATGCGCAGCGAAGCAAAGAGCAAGGGGGCGGAGCGTGGGGCGCGCAGGCGCCAGAACGTCTCCCACCCGCTCGCCGAAAGCACATGCATCAGGTCAAGCTCGCTCGCCGTCGCCAGATTGAGGCCGCGGGCGGTATTCACCAGGGTTGGGAAGAAGCAGATGAGAGCGGCGATGATGACCTTCGGAAGCATGCCGAGGCCGAAGATGAGGATGATGATCGGCGCGAGCGCCAGCACGGGAATAGTGTTGAAGAGCAGGACAACGGGAAAATAGGCGGCCTGGAGGCGCGGATTATAGACAAAGGCAATTGCCATGATCACAGCGAGACTATTGCCCAGGAGGAAGCCGAGGCCCGCCTCACCCCATGTCGGGATCGCATTCGACAGAAGGAAGCGCCATTCCGTTCCGAGCGTGCGCAGGATCGCCAGCGGTGTTGGAACGATATAGGCCGGAATACCGAGCGCCGGCACCAGCCACTGCCAGGCGAGAAGCAGCGAAAGGGCGCCGATCACAGGAAGGCCGATTGCCTCGGCGAGTGACAACGGGCGATGCGTCATGCAGCCGAACTCCCCTGCTGCAGCAATTGGCGCAGACGGGCTGCGGTCTCCTGAACATCGAGGCTCTCGCGCCGACAGAGGCCGCGCTCGTCTTTCAGCGGGGCAAGGTCGATCAGCGCCTGGACGCGGCCCGGATTGGCGGCCAGGACCAGCACGCGTCCGCCGAGATAGATCGCCTCGACGACGCTGTGGGTGACGAACAGGATGGTCGTGCCGGTCCGGCGCCAGGCGTCCAAAAGCTCGTCGTTCAGTCGTTCACGGGTGATCTCGTCGAGCGCACCGAAGGGTTCGTCCATGAGCAGGATATCCGGCTCGCATTGAAGCGCGCGCGCTATGGCGACGCGTTGGCGCTGGCCCCCGGACAATTGATGCGGATAGCGATCGGCCAGATGCGACAGGCCGACCAGTTCGATCCAGTGGTCTGGCCGCGGATCGACCGATCGCGAGACGCTGTTCTTCCCCACCTGCAGCGGCAGCGCGACATTCTCCCTCACAGTCCGCCAGGGCAGCAGCGTTGCGTCCTGAAAGACGACGGCGACCTCGCGCCGCCGGCGCGCCTCCGACGCCGTCCTGCCGAGCACCGACAGCCGCCCGTGGAGCGGCGGGAGAAGATCCGCCACCGCACGCAGCAAGGTCGACTTGCCGCAGCCGGAAGGACCGAGAATGGTCAGAAACTCGCCCCTGCCGACGCTGAGGTCGACGCCGGACAGAATGCGGGTCGTCTCGACAGCGCCGGCATAACCGACAGCCAGATCCTTGGTTTCGATGGCCGCTGCTTCAGGCAAATCCGCTCTCACACAATCTTCGGACGGTCGTCTGCCGTCATTTCCAGGATCTTGGCCGTATAGCAGTCCTCCAGCTTCGGCGCGCCGCTCTTGAACTGGCCGATCTTGTCGTAGACGGAAATCTGCTCGGCAAGAGCGGCCGGATCGAAGCTGCCCCAGCCATCCTTGCCTGTCGTCGCGTCGAAGCTCAGCGACAATATGCGCGGCACCGTCTTCAGCTCTACGGCAAGATCGAGCTGCGGATAGGCCTCCACCGTCAATTTGACCGCCTCCTCAGGATGTTCATGCGTCCAGGCCCAGCCCTTGGCAACGGCGCGCAGCACCTTTGCCAGTGTCTCGGCATGGCCGCTCACGGCATCGTCGGTAGCGAAATAGACGTTGGCATAGGACGGTAGGCCCGTGTCCTTCATCATCAGATCGATGCGGTCGGGGCCGATGATGGAAAGGGCCTGCGTGTTGGTGATCCATCCGGTCACGGCATCGACCTGGCCGGTCATCAGCGGCGTCATGTCGAAGCCGATATTGGTGATGGTCAGGCTCGATGGATCGATATTGTTCTTCAGCAGGATGGCATCGAGCACATAACGGGCCGTCGGCTGGATGCCGATGCGCTTGCCGACCATATCCTTGACGGTGCGAATCGGCGCCTTGGGCAGCGAATAGAAGGCGAAAGGCGCCATGCGGAAACCGCAGGCGAAGATCTTGATGGGCACGCCGGATGACCGGGCAAGAAGAAGCTGTGCCGAATCCGAGAATTGCCCGAGCTGCGCATCACCCGTGGTCACGGGCGGCACCGTCGCCGAATTGGGACCGCCAGGGGAAAACTCGACGTCGAGACCCTCGGCCTCGAAGAGGCCCTGCTTGACTGCGACGATATCGCCGATCTGTCCGTTGCTCATCAGCCAGTCATATTTGATGACGACCTTGGATGCGGCGGCATTCGAGTGACGCGGTACGAACACGCTGATCCCTGCCGTCGCTGCAGCAAGGGCAAAGGCTCCGCCCTTCAGCACGGTACGTCTGCCGACCACGATTTGCTTGTCATCCCCGTTCATTTGGTTGCCTTTCCCCTTGTTAGATTGTTGGACGACCGGCCTATTGCGGGTCGATGTCACCGATCGGGCCGCCTGTGGACCACGCATAGATTTCCCAGAGATTGTCGTCAGGATCGGCGAAATAGACGCATCGCGCGTTCCAGACATAGTCCTGCGGCGGCGCGTGGAAGAGCACGCCCGCAGCTTTCAGCTCCGCATAGGCAGCATCGACCTGCTCTGGCGAGGCGAGCTCGATGGCCGCGCAGGCCTTGTGCGCACCTGGAGGGGCACGGCGGCTTGAGACACCGGTATTCTCGGCAATATGCTCGATCTCCCAGAGCGCCAGCGTCACGCCCGCCCCTTTGAAATCGGCAAAGCCGGGAGCACGGCGGCGAGGTTTGAAGCCAAGACGCTCGACATAGAAAGCCGATGCTTTGTCGATATCCTCGACCAGGAAGCAAATGTCGGTAATCGGATTGGTTTGGGCAAAAGCGGTCATATGGGCCTCCTGATGAGAAAAGCCTCGCAGACCGCAGCCTCAAGAGATTTCAAATTCGTGCGGTTGTCTTTCGCAAAGCTGCTGATCTGTCATCGGCAAGAGCCGGCTCAAAGACGGACCGAACGCTGGTATTCCTTCGGGGTCGCCCCCATCAGACGGCGAAAGACGCTGGAGAAATGCGCCTGGCTGGAAAAGCCTGTGGCATAAGCGATGTTTGCGAGCGTCTCCTTGCCATCCGCGAGGTAAAGTCGCGCCCGCTCGATCCTGCGTTCGAGAACGAAGCGATGCGGCGCCAAGCCGGCCGCCCGTTTGAATTCCCGGCTGAAGTGAAAGGGGCTCATATGGGCCACCCCGGCCAGCTCCTCGACACCCAGATCGGATTTGCCAAGCAGGTTCTCGATGTAATCGATCACACGCCGGAGATTGTCCGATGTCAGCGGACGATCGCCGGCTTCAGGTTTGGCGCCCAGCAGTTTTACGACGCAGCAGGCGAGCGCCATCCCCAGATGCTGCATCAAAAGCGGGTCGTCGCGCCCGGTTTTCTCGGCGGCAAATGCAAGAGAGAGGGCGACCTGCAGCGTTGTCGGATCAGTCGTCGCGCTGAGCGCGTCACTATCCCAATGCTCGGGATCGAAGCGAGAGCCGCCGATGCCGCTGTAGAGCGCAGGTGACTGGAAGATCGAGATATAATCCGCCGCATCGCCATCGACTTCAAGGACGGTGGCGGCCGGTTGAAATCCGAGGGTGAAGGGCGGCCTCTCAACTTTGCGGAATGCCCCGCTTCCAAGCCGATAGGCATATTTGCCGTGCGCCGTGCGGTTGATCGAAATTCTATGAAGGGAGCCCTTCGAAACCATTTGCCCCGCGGCGCTGCGATAGGTCTCGACGATCATGTCGCGTTGAACGAAGGCCTTGTAGCCTCCGAGAGATGGTCGGCTTATTGAGAAAATCTGCGGGTCGATGTCGGGCATTGTTTCATTCTCCCTGGCAGGAGAGAGGCAAGTTGCGCGCCAAATGGAAGCCAAGCTTCGTGCCGGATATCTGCGCTGCGAGATAAAACCTGACGGCGCCCTATTAATCGCGATTTTACACCTGCCGTCCCCGCACGACACCACGGCTGAGCAAGTATCCGCGCCACGGCGGATTGGTCGCCATGCGCAAGAATTATGCAGCTTATGATTCCTTAAGAGCGGCGGCGGGCTATCTGAAAGCTCGCAGCTAGCCCGCCGAAGCGTCCGAAATCATTCTGGAGACGGCATTCTTCCAGCCGATGATCTTGCCCTGCCGCTCGGTCTCATCCATCGAAGGGCTGAAGCGGCGGTCGCAGGCCCAGGCTTTGGCAAAATCCCGCTTGCCGGGCCAGATGCCGGCTTTCGAGCCGGCAAGCCAGGCTGCGCCCAGCGCCGTCGTCTCGCGGATCGCCGAGCGGTCGACAGGGTTTCCGGTCATGTCGGCCAGGCACTGCATCGTCCAATCCGAAGCCGCCATGCCGCCATCGACGCGCAACACCGTTTCCAGCTGGTTGACACCCCAGTCCTTCTTCATCGCCACCAGCAGATCGAGCGTCTGGTAGGCGACGGATTCAAGCACGGCGCGGGCAAATTCCGCCGGCCCGCTGTTTCGCGTCAGACCGAAGATCGCGCCGCGCGCAGCCGGATCCCAATAGGGGGCGCCGAGGCCGGTGAAGGCCGGAACGATGTAGACCTGCTGTCCGGGATCGGCCTTGGCGGCAAGCACGCCCGCCTCCGACGCCTGGTCGATAATGCCGAGGCCGTCGCGCAGCCATTGCACGGCAGCACCGGCGATGAAGATCGAGCCTTCGAGCGCATAGGTCGTCTCGCCGTCGAGCCGGCAGGCGATCGTCGTCAGCATCCGGTTGGAAGAGGAAACACGATCCCTGCCGGTGTTCAGCAGGGCAAAGCAGCCGGTGCCATAGGTGGATTTCATCATGCCGGGCTCGAAGCAGGCATTGCCCATCGCCGCCGCTTGCTGGTCGCCGGCGACCCCGAGGATCGGAAGTTCCGCGCCGAACAGCGTCTCGTCGACGCGGCCGAAATCATCGGCGCATTCCCTGACGTCAGGAAGCATGGCGGCCGGAATGCGGAGAATGCCGAGAAGCTCCTCGTCCCAGGCACCGTCATCGATATTGTAGAGCAAAGTCCTCGATGCATTGGTCGCATCGGTGGCATGCACGCGTCCACCAGTCAGATTGTAGATCAGCCAGCTGTCGATCGTGCCGAAGCAGACATCGCCGGCCTCGGCCTTCTCACGCAGGCCATCGACGTTATCGAGCAGCCAGCGCAGCTTCGTTCCGGAGAAATAGGGGTCGAGCAGCAAGCCGGTCTTGGCGCTGAACAGCTTCTCGTAGCCGTCTGCCTTCAGGCTCTCGCACATTTCTGCGGTGCGCCTGTCCTGCCAGACGATCGCGCGGTGAAGCGGTTTTCCTGACCCGCGGTCCCAGACGACCGCCGTCTCGCGCTGGTTGGTGATGCCGATCGCGGCGATATCGGCGGCATCAAGTCCAGCATCAGCGATCGCCTTGCGCGCAGTATCGACGACGGATCGCCAGATTTCGGCGGCGTCGTGCTCCACCCATCCGGGCTGCGGATAATATTGGGTGATCTCCGCCTGCGTCGAGCCGGCCATTTTCATGTCGCCATCGAAGATGATGGCGCGCGACGATGTCGTGCCCTGGTCGATTGAAAGAATATAGCCGCTCATATCCGTCTCCGGCTCGCACGAAACCGCTCCGCCTGCAGAGGACAGCAGGACGCGGACGGTTCATGAGAGAAAGATTGTGGGTGCCACCGGCTTGCTGCCGGTGGCAGGAAGTGATGGCCGGAAGCCTCGTCGCCTCCGGCCGGGTCCGCCTTACTTCTTCTGCCAGCTCTTGACGAGTTCGTCGTAGTTGACAGTGACCGGCTTGTCCTTCTCGTTCTCGATCTTCAGCTGCGGGGCAAGGTTGCCGTTCTTCACCGCATCCGCGTTCCAATAGGCGAGATCATGCTCCTCGGCGAGTTTCGGGCCGATGTCGCCCTGGACCTTGGCGCGTTCCAGGCGCTGCAGCACCTTTTCCTGCTCGGAGCAAAGCGAGTCCATCGCTTCCTGTGCCGTCTTGGCGCCGGAAGAGGCATCACCAATCGCCTGCCACCAAAGCTGAGCGAGCTTCGGATAGTCAGGAACGTTCGTACCGGTCGGCGACCACTGCAGGCGGGCCGGCGAACGATAGAATTCGATCAGACCGCCGAGTTTCGGCGCACGATCCGTGAAGGACTTGTGATCCAGCGTCGACTGGCGAATGAAGGTCAGACCCATATGGCTCTTCTTCACGTCGACAGTCTTCGAGGTGACGAACTGGGCATAGAGCCAGGCCGCCTTGGCGCGGTCGTCAGGCGTGGACTTCATCAGCGTCCACGAACCGGCGTCCTGATAGCCGAGCTTCATGCCGTCCTTCCAGTAGACGCCATGCGGGCTCGGAGCGAACCGCCATTTCGGCGTGCCGTCCGCATTCACGACCGGCAGGCCTTCCTTGACGAAGTCGGCGGTGAAGGCCGTGTAGGTGAACATCTGCTGGGCGACTTCGCCCTGCGACGGGACCGGGCCGGATTCGGAGAAGGTCATGCCCTGGGCGGCAGCCGGTGCATAGGCCTTCATCCAGTCCAGATATTTCTGGATGGAATAGACTGCAGCAGGGCCGTTGGTATCGCCGCCGCGCGCGACGCACGAGCCGACCGGACGGGAGTTCTCGTCAACCTTGATGCCCCATTCATCGACGGGCTTGCCGTTCGGAATGCCCTTGTCGCCGTTGCCGGCCATCGACAGCCAGGCATCGGTGAAGCGCCAGCCGAGCGACGGGTCCTTCTTGCCGTAGTCCATATGGCCGAAGACTTTCTTGCCATCGATCTCGCGGCCGGTGAAGAACTCGGCAATATCCTCATAGGCCGACCAGTTGACCGGCACACCGAGATCGTAGCCGTACTTCGCCTTGAAGTCCGCCTTGTTCTTCTCGTCGTTGAACCAGTCGTAACGGAACCAGTAGAGGTTCGCGAACTGCTGGTCAGGCAGTTGGTAGAGCTTGCCGTCAGGCGCCGTGGTGAAGGATTTGCCGATGAAGTCGTCGATGTCGAGGCCGGGATTGGTGACATCCTTGCCTTCGTTGGCCATCCAGTCGGTCAGCGAGCGGGCCTGCTGATAGCGCCAATGGGTGCCGATCAGGTCGCTATCGTTGATATAGGCGTCATAGATGTTTTCGCCGGACTGCATCTGCGTCTGCAGCTTCTCGACCACGTCGCCTTCGCCGATGAGGTCGTGAGTGATTTTGATGCCGGTGATCGCCGTGAAGGCGGGCGCCAGAACCTTCGATTCATATTCATGGGTCGTGATCGTTTCGGACACGACCTTGATGTCCATGCCGGCGAAAGGCTTCGCAGCATCAACGAACCACTGCATTTCCTTTTCCTGGTCGGCGCGCGGAAGCGTCGAAAGGTCGCCGACTTCCTTGTCGAGGAACGTCTTGGCCTCGTCCATGCCGGCATAGGCCGATGCTGTCATTGCCAGCAGCAAGCCTGCTGTCGTCGTCAATAAGTGCCTTCGCATAATATCCTCCCAGGGTTTGCGATTGCAGTCACGTCTCAGGCGGCCAGTACCCCCGGCCATCTGTCTTCTCCTTGCCGTCACACGTAGCGGAAGACGCCGATGGCGTAGACCACGGAGATGGCAAGAGCCCACCACAGGTTGGGCCCACCGAGCCCAAGCCATGCAAGATGAATGAAAGCGCTGCCCAGCAGCGAAATGAAGAGCCGGTCGCCGCGCGTCGTCTCGAAACGCAGCACGCCCGTGCGCGGCGAGCCGCCCGGCGAAAAATATTCCCAGACACTCATGGCGATCAGAAGCGCCAGGATCGTCAGGAAGAACAGCGTCGTCGGCAGCGTCCAGGCCATCCAGGAAAAATTCATGACCGTCTCCTCCTCAAACGCGCCCGAGCGCGAAGCCCTTGGCGATGTAGTTGCGGACGAAATAGATGACGAGTGCGCCCGGAATGATGGTGAGCACGCCGGCAGCCGCCAGCACGCCCCAGTCCATGCCCGAGGCGGAGACCGTTCGCGTCATGATCGCCGAGATCGGCTTTGCCGCCGTCGTCGTCAGCGTGCGGGCCAGCAGCAGCTCGACCCACGAGAACATGAAGCAGAAGAAGCCCGCGACGCCGACGCCGCTCGCAATCAGCGGAATGAAGATCTTGATGAAGAAACGCGGGAAGGAATAACCGTCGATATAGGCGGTTTCGTCGATCTCCTTCGGCACACCGGACATGAAGCCTTCGAGGATCCAGACGGCGAGCGGCACGTTGAACAGGCAGTGGGCAAGCGCCACGGCGATGTGCGTGTCGATCAGGCCGAAGGCCGAATAGAGCTGGAAGAACGGCAGCGCGAAGACCGCCGGCGGCGCCATGCGGTTGGTCAGCAGCCAGAAGAACAGGTGCTTGTCGCCGAGGAAACGGTAGCGCGAGAAGGCGTAGGCCGCCGGCAGCGCCGCCGCGACCGAGATCACCGTGTTCATCACCACATAGATGATCGAGTTAATATAGCCATTATACCAGGACGGATCGGTAAAGATGACCGTGTAGTTGCGCAGCGTCGGGTTCGTCGGCCAGAGCGAGAAGGCGCCGGTGATCTCGGAGTTTTCCTTGAAGCTCATATTGATGAGCCAGTAGATCGGCAGGATCAGGAAGACGATATAGATCGTCGGAACGAGCCAGGAGAGGCTGCCTGCAGGTTTGTATTTGTTGGTCATATCTCGCCCTCCCTTTCAGCTCGCGTCGTCGCTGCTGGTCATCACGGTGTAGAACACCCATGAGAGCAGCAGGATAATGAGGAAGTAGATGATCGACATTGCCGCGGCCGGGCCAAGGTCGAACTGGCCGACCGCCATCTTCACGAGGTCGATGGAGAGGAAGGTCGTCGAGTTGCCGGGCCCGCCGCCGGTAACGACGAAAGGCTCGGTATAGATCATGAAACTGTCCATGAAGCGTAAGAGCACGGCGATCAGCAGCACCCGCTTCATCTTCGGCAGCTGGATGTAGCGGAAGACGGACCAGCGCGAGGCGCCGTCGATCTTGGCGGCCTGGTAATAGGCATCCGGGATCGAGACCAGCCCGGCATAGCAGAGCAGCACGACGAGGCTTGTCCAGTGCCAGACGTCCATGACGATGACGGTCACCCAGGCATCGATCGGATCGCGGACATAATTGTAGTCGAGGCCGATCGCTTCGAGAGTGTGGCCGAGCAGGCCGATATCGACGCGTCCAAAGACCTGCCAGATGGTGCCGACGACGTTCCACGGAATGAGCAGCGGCAGCGCCATCAACACCAGGCAGACGGGAACGCCCGGTCCTGATTTCGGCATGTTGAGCGCGATGAAGATGCCAAGTGGAATCTCCAGCGCCAGGATGATGAAGGAGAACAGCAGATTGCGCTGGAGCGATTCCCAGAAGCGGTCGGAATGCAGGGTCTGAACGAACCAGTCGGTACCGGCCCAGAAGAACTCGTTGTTGCCGAACGTATCCTGCACCGAATAGTTGACGACGGTCATCAGCGGGATGACGGCCGAAAACGCCACGAGCAGCAGCACCGGCAGAACCAGAAACCAGGCTTTGTTATTCCACGTCTTCTGCATGGCTCAGGCCTCCCTGCCGACACGCCAACTGTCGGCGTAAATGCTGATGGCGGACGGGTCGAAGGTAACGCGGGCGTCCGCGGGAATGTCGGCGTCTTCAGGCACGACGATGGCGATCGGCTGGCCGGCAAAGCGGGCGCGCACGATCTTCTGCCGGCCGATATCTTCGACCTTGCTGATCGTGACCGGCATGCCCTCCCGTCCGAGGCGAATGAATTCGGGACGGATTCCGAGCTCGGTTTTGGCCGTGCCTGCCGTCTTCGGCGCGTAATCCAGCGTCAGGGTTTCGTCTCCAACCGCCACAGTGCTGCCCGCGATCCTGGCCGGCATGAAATTCATACCCGGCGAACCGATGAAATAACCGACGAAGGTGTGGCTCGGCCGCTCGAAAAGCTCGGCCGGCGTGCCGATCTGGACGATCTGGCCGTCATACATGACGACCACCTTCTCGGCGAAGGTCAGCGCTTCCGTCTGGTCGTGGGTGACATAGACCATGGTGAAGCCGAACTGCTTGTGCAGCCGCTTCAGCTGCGAACGCAGCACCCATTTCATATGCGGATCGATGACGGTCAGCGGCTCGTCGAACAGGATGGCGTTGACGTCGTTGCGCACCAGTCCGCGGCCGAGCGAGATCTTCTGCTTCTGGTCGGCGGTCAGGCCCTGAGCCTTGCGCCTGGCCCAACTGGCAAGGTCGATCATTTCGAGGATGTCGCGGACACGCCGGTCGACATCCGCCTCGGCCACACCGCGGTTGCGCAAGGGAAAGGCGAGATTGTCGTAGACGGTCATCGTGTCGTAGATGACGGGGAACTGGAACACCTGTGCGATGTTGCGGCTCTGCGTCGAAAGGTTCGTGACATCCTTGCCGTCGAACAGGATGCGGCCGTGCGAGGGCTGCAGCAGGCCGGAGATGATGTTGAGCAGCGTGGTCTTGCCGCAGCCGGAGGGACCGAGCAGCGCATAGGCGCCGCCATCGTTCCATTCGTGGTCGACTTCCTTCAGGGAATAGTCCTTGTCGGACTTCGGATTGGCGCCGTAGGCGTGGCGGATATGGTCGAGCGTGATGCGTGCCATTGTGCTCTCCTATACCTTTTCGGCCGCAGCGATGGCGCGGCCGTCGCTGCCGAAGGCCATCAGGTGGCGGGTGTCGAGAAAAGCTTCGACCTCCATGTCGGGATCGATGTCGTGAATACCGTGCGCCAACATCACCCAGCGCACACCGTCATATTCCAGGTGAACGAAGCTCTCCGAGCCGGTGATCTCGGATACCAGCGTGCGCGCCTGCAGGCGGGCCGCGTCGCCGGTCTGCGGCGCAAGGCCGAGATGATGCGGGTGAAAGGCGATGGTGACGGGACCATCCGGCACGACGGCCAGATGCGAGGAAACCGAGATCGTGACCCCGCTCGGACGCGTGAACACGTTGCCTGACTTCGTGACGTCGAGGGTGTTCAGCGGCGGATCGGCGAAAATGCCGGCGGTGGCGAGATTGACGGGTCGGCGGTAAACCTCGATCGTCGGCCCGAACTGGGTCACCCGGCCCTGGTTCAGCGTTGCCGTATTGCCGCCAAGCAGGAGCGCCTCGGAAGGCTCGGTCGTCGCATAGACGAAGATCGCGCCGGATTGGGCAAAGATCTTCGGCAGTTCCTCGCGCAGTTCCTCGCGCAGCTTGTAATCGAGATTGGCGAGCGGCTCGTCCATCAGCACGAGGCTGGCATTCTTGACGAGTGCGCGCGCAAGCGCGGTGCGCTGCTGTTGGCCGCCGGACAGATTGAGCGGGGTGCGATCGAGATAGGGCGTGAGCTTCAGCAGCTCGGCCGCCTTGCGCACCTCACGGTCGATCGTGGCAGCATCCTTGCCCGATATGCGCATCGGCGAGGCGATGTTGTTGTAGACGGTCAGCGCCGGATAGTTGATGAACTGCTGGTAGACCATGGCAACGTTGCGCTTCTGCACCGGCATGCCGGTGACGTCAGTGCCGTCGAAATGGATGGAGCCGCCTGTGGGGCGGTCAAGCCCCGCCATCAGCCGCATCAGCGACGTTTTACCCGCGAGCGTCGGCCCGAGCAGAACATTCAGCGTGCCTCGCTCGAGAACCAGATCGGTCGGATAGATATGATAGTCCGCGCCCACCATCTTGGCGGCGTTTCGCAGTTCCAGCATTCCGATTCCCGTGCCTCCACGCAGCGGGGACCACATGGCTCCTACCCGGCCATCGCCGGCATGGCAGCCATGTACTCCTCCAGTGACTGGGCCTGCTCCTTCGAAAGGCGCAGACCATCCTTTGTTCTCCTCCACAGCACGTCTTCGGCGTGCCGGGCCCATTCATGTTCGACGAGATAGGTGACCTCTGCCTCGTAGAGATCGCCGCCGAACAGCCGTCCGAGATCGTCGATGCCGCTGGCATCGCCAAGCAGCGCCTCGGCCCTGGTGCCGTAGCGGCGCACCAGCCGGCGGGCATGCCGATCGG
Source organism: Rhizobium acaciae (assembly GCF_025941625.1). Lineage (NCBI taxonomy): Bacteria > Pseudomonadati > Pseudomonadota > Alphaproteobacteria > Hyphomicrobiales > Rhizobiaceae > Rhizobium > Rhizobium acaciae. The sequence continues at coordinate 23,382 of NZ_JAPCZO010000024.1, read as the reverse complement.
CGAGGAACGAATAGCGCCGCTTCAGCTTGGCGACCTCCGCCTCGTAACCCTTGACTGCGAAGTCGCCACCCGGCAGATGGCTTTTGGCCGTCCACGGGGCTCCTTTGGCGCCGATCGCAGCACCGATCTTCTCCAGCGCATGTTCGGAAAGCCGGCGATAGGTGGTGAGCTTGCCGCCGAAGACGTTGAGCAGCGGCGCGCCGGCACCTTCGCCTTCCAGCTTCAGCACATAGTCGCGTGTCGCCTCCTGCGCCTTCGAGGCGCCATCATCATAGAGCGGCCTGACCGCAGAATAGGTCCAGACGATATCCTCGGGCCTGACCGGCTCCTTGAAATATTCCGACGCCGCATTGCAGAGGTAGACGGTCTCCTCCTCGGAGATCCGGACATCCCGGGGATCGGCGGTGTAGTCGCGGTCCGTGGTGCCGATCAGGGTAAAGTCGCCCTCGTAGGGGATGGCGAAGATGATGCGGTTGTCGGGATTCTGGAAGAAATAGGCTCTCACATCGTCGAACTTCTTCTTCACGACGATATGGCTGCCCTGGACGAGGCGGACATGGTGGGCTTCGTTCTGACCGAAGGCGGAACGAATGACATGGTCGACCCAGGGACCGGCGGCATTGACCAGCATGCGGGCCTGATGGCTGTCATTGCGACCGGTAACGGTATCGGTGGTCTCGATATGCCACAGGCCATTTTCGCGCCTTGCCGACACCACCTTGGTGCGCGGCATGATCAGCGCGCCCTTGTCGGCGGCATCGCGGGCATTCAGCACCACCATGCGGGCATCGTCGACCCAGCCGTCGGAATATTCGAAGGCCTTGGAAAACAGCGCCTTCAGCGGCTTGCCGGCCGGATCGCGGCGCATGTCGAGCACCGATGTCGGCGGCAACAGCTTGCGGCCGCCAAGATGGTCGTAGAGGAAGAGGCCGAGCCGGATCAACCAGGCCGGGCGGATGCCGCCCTTGTGGTAGGGCAGCACGAAGCGCAGCGGCCAGATGATGTGCGGCGCCATCGCCCAGAGGATTTCGCGCTCCATCAGCGATTCACGCACCAGGCGGAATTCGTAATGCTCGAGATAACGCAGGCCGCCATGGATCAGCTTGGTGGCGCCCGACGAGGTACCCGAGGCGAAATCGTTCATTTCCGCCAGCGCCACCGAATAACCGCGCCCGACGGCATCGCGCGCAATGCCGCAGCCGTTGATGCCGCCACCGATGACGAATATGTCGTGAATATTTCGGCCCAATTCCCCCTCCGAGCCCGCCGTCAATTTCGCATCGCACAAAACTTGCGCAATTGCGAAAGTAACAACAGTTAAAACGAAAGGAATACGAATGTCAAACGAATGTTTGCGAGGGGTCGTTGTCTAGCGAAATCTGCCGTTCGTTTCGATCAGTTTCACATTGTTTTCCAGGCAGAGATTACGGATCGACGGCACCGGACAGTGATCGGTGATGAAGGTATGAACCTGGGAAAGCTGGCCGATCCTGACCGGTGCGGTGCGTTCGAACTTCGTCGAATCGGCAACGAGAATGACATGCCGGGCATTGGCGATGATGGCCTGGGCGACCTTCACTTCGCGAAAATCATAGTCAAGAAGCGCGCCGTCGATATCGATCGCCGAAGCGCCGATCACGGCGTAGTCGACCTTGAACTGGCGGATGAAATCGACGGCCGCCTCGCCGACGATCCCGCCGTCCGAACCACGCACGACCCCGCCGGCAATGACGACCTCGATTGCCGGGAAAAGTCGCAACCTATTGGCAACGTTGATATTGTTGGTGATCACCATCAGCTCGTGATGGTCGGCGAGCGCCTCGCCCACCGCCTCGGTCGTCGTTCCGATATTGATGAAAAGCGAGGCACCGCTCGGGATCAGCTCGACCGCGGCAATGCCGATCGCCTGTTTCTCGGAAGCGGCGATCTGGCGGCGCGCTTCGTATTTGACGTTCTCCGTCCCACTCGGGAATGTGGCGCCGCCATGGATGCGCGTCAGCACCTGCGCATCGCAGAGATCGTTGAGATCCTTGCGGATCGTCTGCGGCGTCACCGAAAAGCGGGAGGCGAGCTCCTCGACCAGCACCCTGCCGCTCGATTTCGCAATCGCCACGATTTCGGTTTGCCGGTCGGTTAAGAACATGAGCGTGCGCCTTTCGATCTGCTTTCGTTTTAAAGAAAGCGAACGGCGGCGCAATGCCTAACTGTTACCAGGCCGCCTTCACGGCCTGAATTCGACGCTACCGCTTCCGCATCACGTTGACGACGAGCACGCCGAGGATTGCCATGACGCCACCGACCGCGCCGAGCGCCGTCGGCGTTTCGCCCAACCAGACGAACCCGATCAGAGTGGCGACCGGGGGAACGCCGTAGAGGAAATTCGAGGCACGGGCGGCCGTCAGCCGCTTCAGGGCGATCGCCCAGGTGAGGTAGCCGATCGCGGTCGGAAAGATAACGAGATAGGCAACGCCCCAGTTCACCTCCGCCGGTGCGGCGGCCAGCGCCTGGATGGTCGCCGGGACGGCCGGAAACAGCGGCACGGAACCGATGAGCAGGATCCAGGCAGTGACGGCAAGCGCCGGCAGCCGTCCGAGCAGCGGCTTCTGCAGCACGCTGGCGATCGCCGAGCAGAGCGCTGCGCCGAGGATGAGGACGGCATTCGGATCGACCTTGAAACCGCTGTCGGAGGCGACCGCAATCAGCGCCACGCCGCCGAAGGAAACCGCGGTGCCCACCCAGCCCCAGCGGCCGAAGCGCTCGCCAAGCGCGAATGTGGCGATGAGGGCGGTGAAGACGGGCATGGTGTTGATGATGAAGCTCGCCGGTCCTGCCGCAACGGTCTGCTCGCCGGTGTTCAGCAGAACCGCATAGGCGGCGATGAAGAGCACGGCGGCAACGGAGAGGCGGAAAAAATCGCGTTTTTCCGGCATCGGCCGATAGATGACGAGATAGACGAGGGCGATGGCGCCGGCTGCCACATAACGCGCCGTCGCCAGTTCGATCGGCGTCAGCGGCCCGAGACAGATGCGGATCACCACGAAGGACGAAGCCCAGGAAAGGATGGTGACGACGATCGCCGCAAAGGCCACCAGATCGAACCCGCCTTGCTGTTTCGTCGAAATCGGTGCGCTTGCCGCCATGCTCATTTTCGCCTCCATATGTTGCTGCGACAGTGATTAGGCCTTCGATGCGTGCTTGAAAAGCATCGCAATCGATGATCAAATGTGCGCATGGTTCACAGCTCACCAGTGCTTCCGCCGCTCGATACGCTCGAGACCTTTGCCCGCGCCGCGCGGCTGGGATCGTTTTCGGCTGCAGCCGAGGAAAGCGGCATCACCCACGGCGCGGTGTCGCGCCAGGTCTCACGGCTGGAGCGCTGGATGGGCGTTCGCCTGTTTGCGCGCGAAGCCCGCGGCGTGCGCCTGACGCCGGAAGGCATGCGGTTTTTCGCGCGGGCGGAAGAAGCGCTTACGCTGCTCGGCAATAGCGGCGAACGCTGGCTGCCTCGCCGCAACAAGACGGTAGTGCGCCTTTCGGTGACGCCCTCCGTCGCCTCTCTATGGCTGTTTCAGCGCCTGCCGACGCTCGAAGGAAACGAGCTGCATGTCGAGTTGACGCTCGAACACCGGCTGGCGGATTTCGGCGAAGGCACGGATCTTGCCATTCGCTGCGGCAAGGGACCATGGGCCGGCGTGCGCGCCCTGCCGCTCTGGCAGGAGAAATCGTTTCCGATCGCCGCCCCGGCGCTGGCGGACCGGCTCGGGCAGCGCTCCGATGCCTTGGCGCTGCTCGATCTGCCGATCCTTCACGATTCGAATATTGAAGGCTGGCGGCGTTGGCTCTCTCGTGAGGGCGTCGACTATATACCGCGCGGCCATGACCGGCGCTTCGAGGACTACAATCTGGTGATCGATGCCTGCGCCCAGGGCCTCGGGATCGCGCTCGCGCGGCCGCCGCTGTCGGATGCCGCGCTGGCCACCGGGCGCGTCGTCGCCGTATCCGAGCGGACGCTCGATTACCATGTGGCCTTTCACCTGATTAGACCGGACGAGGCCCTGAGAAGCCCGGCCATCGAATTCGCAAGCCGCTTCCTGCGCGAGGCCGGCCATGACGAGGCGACGATCGCTACTTTTATCGCACCCGGCCGAGCGAAAGCGTAGACGGAAAGCTGGGCTCCGGCGATCGCCGGTCGTTACTCCGCCGAAAACTTCAGGCGCATTTCCTTCGCCAGTTCGAAACCAGCGGCGTGATAGACGGGTTCGCCGGCATCGGAGGCATGAATGACAGCAGTCGTGCAGCCGATCGATTTCAGATAGTCGACAGCCTTGTTGGTCAACGCCAGTGCGATGCCGCGCCGGCGGAAGGCGTCGGCAACATAGACGGACCAGATGTAACCGTGCAGCCGCTGTTCCGGCCGGATGACCTCCGGAAAGGGCGATTGGTGCAGCTGGCAGGAGGCGGAACCGGCGATGTCACCATCGATGATGGCAAGGAACGAGGTCAGGCGGCGCTCTTCGCGACCGCTTCTGATGAAAGACAAGATCCGCGCCGCCGCATCCGGCCTGTAGTGTTCTGGTGGTGTGCCGTAGCTGTCCCAGATCTTCAGATAGTGCCCGACCAGGATCTCGTCCTCGTCGGGCGTTGCCATTCGAATATCCATCATGTCGTGATCCGGCTTGGGCATGCGAGGGCGCGAAATCGCGCCTCAGAAGAGATGGCGCCCCCTTGCCGTCATACGGCAGGAGGCACCGAAAAGGCATATCAATTCGCTGCCGTCAGCGTCATCGAGGCGCTGCCGGCCGCAACGTTGAGGCCGAGCTGACCGGTCAGGCTGACCGTCTGCAAATGGATCGAGCCGGAGGTGCCGCCAACCAGGAGATTGGCACCGACACCGGCACCGAGCGTCGCTTCGGCGGTGGCGCCGACATAGAGGCCGGCGAGCGATCCGCGGTGATAGCCAGCCGTCGGCGCGAACACGGCCCAGATCAGGCGGCTGCGCGTGGTGAAACCAAGGTCGATGCCGAGCTTTCTCACTTCGCCCGTATAACGATCCGAAAGTTCGTTGCCGACGGTCGACTGGAAGATGCAGTCGGCTTCTTTGGAGGAACCGAGCACGTAACCCGTGCCGCCGCCGATATCGCAGGTGAGGTAACCGATCTTCACGCCGTTGCGCAGGTCCGGCTCTTCATAGGTCCTGGTGCCGAGGTCGGCGGCATTGACCGCCCCAGCGCCGACCAGCGTCAACGATACCGCGGCAAACGCCGTCGCAAGAATTTTTTTCATAAGTTTCTCCTTCTCAAATCGTGACGGGAGCATACCCGGCTACTCGCCACCAGATTCGGCAACAGATAACGGATGGAACCGCAAAACGCTCCCGACCCGGCATCATTTACGCATCGCATGTCAAAGCGCATGGGAGGGCGCAGGCGACAAACACGCTTACGGTTCAGCTCCCATTGGGACATTTCGAAGGCATCTTTTCGCGTCATCCGGTTATTTCACGATCTTGTCAGGGATGGTTGCCGGAAAGGCACGATCCTGATCGCCGTCAAATTGCAGGCGCCCCATTTGGATAGGCGATCGATGATCGCGAAGGTTGCCATGCCGTATAGATAGCTGTACTATTTGAAAATACTCTCCATGCAGCACTGCAACTGGAGAGGAAACGGCATGATTGCTTGGCATTGCCACAGAATTTCCGCTTGCTGTCCGGAAAACTGCTTCTGTTCGAACAGAAACCAAGTCTGAATTTGAGAAATATAATCAGGCGATATTTTCGCGGGGGCCGGACAATCGTACGCCCGCTCATCTCTATTGGAGATAGCGGGTAATTTATCGGGAGGGAAAGATGCGCATACGCAAGACAAACATCATACTGGCGGGATGCCTTGCCGTCTCCGCCTGCCAGTCCGGGCCGACTTCGCAGGCCGTCTCGGATCGTAATTCCGAATTCGGCTGCATCGCGGGAACGGTCGGCGGCGCGATTGTCGGTGGCTTGATCGGCAGCACAATCGGCGCCGGAACCGGGCAGGTGCTTGCTATCGGCGCCGGCATAGGCGGCGGCGGTTTCGTAGGCAACCGCCTAGCTTGCCGATAATTGGGAGGGATAGCAAACGATGAAAACCTTGGCTTTCGCGACGACACTCATCCTGTGCCAATGTGTTGGGGCAGTGGCGCAACAGCAGCAACAGCCCGGATCGATGTATCAGGGCCAGATGGACCGGCTCGACGGCAATGCCAGCAAGGCCGTCGACCGTTCGGAATACGAGACCTTCATGGGCACAGCTTTCGGAAGTCTCGACAAGAACAAGGACGGCAGCCTGCAGTCCGACGAGACGGTGCAGATCCTGACGGTCGAGCAATTCACTTTGACCGACGCGAACCACAACGGCCGCATCAGCCGAACCGAATTCATGCAGCGGGTGATGTCGGATTTCGCGACCGCCGACCACGACCGGGACGGAAACCTTCAGTGATGTAGACGTCAAACCGAGTGTGGCAATAAAGAAAAACCCGGCAACGTGTTTCGCCGGGTTTTTATACTTTAATTTGTCCGCGTTATACTTTTCGCATCAGTCGCATGACGAGCGATACGACGAACAGCACCAGGAAAATGAAGAACAGAACCTGGGCAATGGAAGCTGAAGCCCCTGCGATGCCGCCAAATCCGAGGACGCCGGCAATCAAGGCCACGACGAGAAACACCAGAGCGTAATAAAGCATCGCAATCTCCTTTTACGTTGCTGCGGAGATAACGGAGGCCGCCCCATTTGGTTCCCGTCCGTCTCATGGCCGGCACATGCAACGTGGCTCCGGCTGATTTCAGCCGAAGTGAAAAACGCCGCTATACCTCCGGTCGCCTTCATTCGGCTCGGGAGGTTCGGCCGCATCGAGATAGGCCTTGAGCGGCCCGGTCAGTACGAACCAGATGCTGGCTCCCAGCATGAAACAGGCTCCGACCGGATCGTCGATGCGGGCGATGAACGGAAGGCAGGCTGATGCGAACAGGACGATGATCCGCACCGACCACTCCGCCTCACGTTTGGCGATGGCGCGCGCTCTCAGCGATTTATATTCCCGAGCACCGTAACCGCCTCCCCCTGCCTTCACAGCCGAAAGCAGTTTTCGCGCGGACGGCAGCGCCAGCATGATCAGCGCGGCAACACTGAGCGTGAAAGTCTCGCCGGCCATAACCTGCCCGCTCGCGATCAGGAGAAAGGAGAGCACGACGAGATTCCATGTCGGCTCCAACAGTTCCGGCGGTTGCCGCGTGCGGAGATGCCAACTCCGCAACAAACCCGCCGCGCCGTGCAGTAGCGGCTGATCGATATAACGATTGATCCAGTCCATGCCGTTGTGCCCGTCCCCGATTGCATGAAGAGGCCCTCGAACACCACGGAATTTGGTCATCATCGTGGCGATGGCCGTCGAATCCGCTCTTCGCGTGGACGAACTGCCATTACCGAGGTGCGTCATGGTCGCAAAATCTGAAGGCGACCTCAGAACTCGGCGACACCAGTTTAGCGCAATTCCTGCGCAACCTCCCAGACATGGCCCGACGAATCCGCAAAGGCCGCGGTGCGGCGGCCCCATGGACGATCGATCGGACCATTGAGCGGCGTGACTCCGAGCTTGCGCAGTTGCGCGCAAACCGCATCGACGGCATCGACCTTGATCGTCAGCAGGACGCACGCGCCGGAACCCGGTGCTGCCACCGCCGACGGCTCGACCAGTTGAGGCGCTTCCGTCACTTTCAGCAGGTTGATCATCGTTCCGGAGAATTTCAGGACCGAGGATACTGCGTCCTGATAGACGACCTCTGGCGCAAAGACCTTTTGGTAGAACGCTTTGGCCTCGTCGATATCATCGACGAACAGGGTGACGACCTCGATCCGATCCAACAGCATGGGCATTTTCTCCTCCGTTGCTTCGAGCGGCCAACCGATATCGCTCACCGGCTCTCCGCTGGTCGTTTCGACGCCGACGGTTTCGACATGCTGGGCAAAAAAAGCCGTTAGCTTCGCAAGCCGGGCGCCTCCTGGCCGGTGCGCGCCACATATTCGGTGTAGCCGCCGCCATATTGGTGGACACCCTCGGGCGTCAGTTCCAGCACCCGGTTGGAGAGTGCGGCGAGGAAATGCCGATCGTGCGAAACGAACAGCATCGTGCCTTCATACTGCGACAGCGCCTTGATCAGCATTTCCTTGGTGTCGAGGTCGAGATGGTTCGTCGGCTCGTCGAGCACGAGCAGGTTCGGCGGGTCGAACAGCATGATCGCCATGACCAACCGCGCCTTCTCGCCGCCGGATAGTACCCGGCACCGCTTCTCGACATCGTCGCCGGAGAAACCAAAGCAGCCGGCCAGCGCGCGCAAGGGCCCCTGCCCTGCCTGCGGGAACTGGTCTTCCAGCATCTGGAAGACAGTGCGCTCGCCATCCAATATGTCCATGGCGTGCTGGGCGAAATAGCCCATCTTGACGCTGGCGCCCAGCGCAACGCTGCCCTGATCCGGCGCGGTGGAGCCGGTCACCAGTTTCAGCAGCGTCGACTTGCCGGCGCCGTTGATGCCCATGATGCACCAGCGTTCCCGGCGCCGCACCATGAAATCCAGCCCCTCGTAGATGCTGCGGCTGCCGTATTTCTTATGAACGTTCTTCAGGTTGACCACGTCCTCGCCGGAGCGCGGCGCCGGCTGGAACTCGAAGGAAACGATCTGGCGGCGCTTGGGCGGCTCCACCCGGTCGATCTTCTCCAGCTTCTTCACGCGGCTCTGCACCTGCGAGGCATGCGAGGCGCGCGCCTTAAATCGCTCGATGAACTTGATCTCCTTGGCGAGCATCGCTTGCTGGCGTTCGAACTGGGCCTGCTGCTGCTTCTCGTTCTGCGCCCGCTGCTGCTCGTAGAATTCATAGTCGCCGGAATAGGCCGTCAGCGTGCCTGCATCGATCTCGATGATCTTGGTGACGATGCGGTTCATGAACTCGCGGTCGTGCGAGGTCATCAGCAACGCGCCCTCGTAACCTTTCAGGAATTCCTCCAGCCAGATCAGGCTTTCGAGATCCAGATGGTTGCTCGGCTCGTCAAGCAGCATGACATCGGGGCGCATAAGGAGAATGCGGGCGAGCGCCACGCGCATCTTCCAGCCGCCCGACAACGCACCAACATCGCCGTCCATCATCTCCTGGCTGAAACTCAGCCCCGCGAGTACTTCGCGGGCGCGGCCCTCGAGCGCGTAACCGTCCAGCTCCTCGTAACGCGCCTGCACCTCGCCGTAACGCTCGATGATCTCCTCCATGTTGTCGGCCTGCTCGGGATCGGCCATGGCCGCCTCCAGATCACGCAATTCGCCGGCAACGATGCTGACCGGACCGGCGCCGTTCATCACCTCGGCGACGGCGCTGTGGCCCGCCATCTCGCCGACATCCTGGTTGAAATAACCGATGGTGACGCCCCTCTCGACGGAGACCTGCCCCTCGTCGGGCTGCTCCTCGCCGTTGATCATCCGGAAGACGGTCGTCTTGCCGGCGCCGTTCGGGCCGACGAGACCGATCTTCTCGCCTCTGTTAAGCGCTGCGGACGCCTCGATGAAGAGGATGCGGTGGCTGAGCTGCTTGCTGATATTTTCGATACGGATCATGGTTTGCGCGGGAGCCTGGAGAAGGAGATTTTGGCGCGCTTATGCCATGCGGGGAAACCGCAGGATAGCCCTGTTTCCCACCCTCTCGATCACGAGTATGATGCCGAAAGGCATGAGCGGTTTTCGAACGACATCATGGCCACCTTCTTTAATTTGGAACAGGATTGGCTAATATCGCGGCTCACGCCACCGGAGACCTGTGCCAATGAGCGTTCGTCCGCCGCAATCCTTTAGACAATCCGAGCAGGATAGAAACGGCTTCAACGTCCTCGAATACGAGTTGATGTCGGAACGCGCGGATTCGCTTGGACGTCACGGGCTGAAGGTGGAGGCGGCCCTTGCCGCCCTGAAGGCCTGGGCTGCCAACCGCCAGAGCGGCGAAGACCGCGAGAGGCTTCTCAACGAAGCCTCCGACGCCGTCTGGGCGTTCTTCATCCAGCGTGAGATCTGCGGCCTGCGGAACAACCGCGACGCCATTCAGCGCTACGGCATCCCGAACGAAGTGATCGCAAGACTGGGCGCGGTGCGAAAATAGCGCCGCGACGGCTGATGCGGCAGCCGTCACTCCACCTATCGAGTGGAAATCCCCGGTGCGGAAAGGTATGGCTTGGTGCCGAACCAATGCGAAAGGGAAACGCGATGCCAACCTCCATCCGGATCGGGAATCAGGATCTCACCGTCGATGTCTCCACCCTCGGCGCCGAGATGCAGGCGCTCACGTCAAGCGATGGGCGCTCATGGCTGTGGACGGGCGACGCGGCCTTCTGGACCGGGCGTTCGCCGATCCTCTTTCCGATCGTCGGCAAAGCACCTGACGACAAGATCGCGATCGACGGCACGGTCTATCCGATGGCCCAGCATGGTTTTGCCCGCCGCAGCGAATTCACGCTTGCGGCATCCACCGAGACGATGTGCCGGTTCGAACTGACCGCCTCGGAGGCGACGCGGGCGGTCTATCCCTTCGAGTTTCAGCTGGCCGTTGTGCATGCGGTCGAGGGCCGGGCGTTGACTGTCACGGCGGAGGTCAGCAATCGCGACCAAAAGGCGATGCCGTTCGGCCTCGGATTCCATTCGGCCTTCGCCTGGCCATTGCCAGATGCTTCCGGGCGCGACCATATCGTGACGCTCGACAATAAAGGCGAGCCGGTTCTTGTGCGGCTGGAAGGCGGACTCATCAACCCCGCGGCCCTGCCCTCGCCGTTCGATGCCGGCCGGCTGGTGCTGGATCATTCGATGTTCGAACAGGATGCGATGATTTTCCCTGATGGTGCGGGTGACGGCTTGAGTTACGGCGCCGAAGGCGGGCCGACCATGCAGTTCCATTTCGAAAACCTGCCCAACCTTGCGCTATGGACCAAGCCGGGTGCGCCCTTCCTCTGCGTCGAGCCCTGGCATGGAACGGCTGCGGAAGCCGGAGGCTCGAGCGAGCTGTCGGCGAGGCCGTCCACCACGATCCTGGCGCCGGGCGCTGTGGCCCGCTTCGCCTTTACGGTCGAAATTCCGCAATAGGCTTTTCGCATTTAGGCCCTCCTTCCCGAGAAAGAGGGCTTTTCGTTAGCCGGATCTTTTAGATAGCGCTCGCCGGGAAGCCGGGCGAGCGCTGCCGTTTCAATGGGCGCCGGCACCGCCGCCAGCCTGCGGCCTCTTGGTGAAAAGCAGAGCAATCGCCGCCAGCACCAGCACGACGCCGATCACTGCAAATGTATCGCTGAAGCCCATGATCAGGGCCTGGCGCTTGACGATCTGGCCAAGGGCAACGGCCGCCTTCCGGGAGGCGACGGCCGGATCGGTCACTCCATGCTGGGTAAAGTAGCCGGTTAGCTGGGTCAGGCGGTCACGGACCTCGTCACGGGTCAGCGTGATCGACTGGCCGATGATATTAGAATGGAACTGCTCGCGCTTGGTCAGGATCGTGCCGAGCGAAGCCGTGCCAACCGCGCCGCCGAGATTGCGCAGCATGTTGGTCAGGCCCGAGGCAGCGGCGGCATCTGATGGAGCGATGCCGGCAGTTGTGATGGCGGTGATCGGTGTCAGCACCAGGGCTTGGCCGATGGCGCGCACGATATTCGGGATCAGGAACTGGTCGCCGGCATTATTGGCCGAGAGCGTGATGTTCATGAAACAGCTGATCGCGAAGATCGATATGCCGAGGAAGCCGATGTAACGCGCATCGAAGCGCTTCATCATCATCGGCACGAGCGGAATCAAAAGCAGCTGCGGCAGGCCGGTCCAGGCCAGCACGTTGCCGATCTGCTCGGCATTATATCGCTGCACCTGGCCGAGATATTGCGGCAGGATGTAGACGGTGCCGAAGAGCGCCACGCCGACCAGAACATTGACCAGCACGCCGATGCCGAAATTGCGCTGGGTCAGCAGCCGCAGTTTGACGAGCGGCTTCTTGACCGTCAGCTCGATCCAGATGAAGGCCGCCAGGAAGACGAAGGCGAGGATGCTCAGCTTGACGATGAAGGGCGAGGAGAACCAGTCCTCCTTGTTGCCTTCCTCAAGCACCGTCTGCAATGCCGAGAGGCCGATCGCCATGCTGATGATCCCCGCCCAGTCGCCTTCCCGGAGCAGGCCGAGCTGCATCGGCTGCTTGTCGAGCGTCAGGGCAAGGGCGACCGCCATGATGGCGCTCGGGACGGCGTTGATGAAGAAGATCGTCTGCCAGCCGTAGTTTTCGGTGAGATAACCGCCGATGGTCGGGCCGATCGCCGGTGCGAAGGTGACCGAGAGCGCGAAGGCCGCAAGGCCGAGCGGCTGCTGATGCTTCGGCAGCTTGGTCAGCACCATGGTGAAGGCCATGGGGATCAGCACGCCGCCGGCAAAACCCTGCAGGCCGCGCAACACGATCATCGTGCCGAGATCATGGGCGAAGGCACAGCCGATCGAAAACAGCGGAAAGAGGACGGAATTGACGAGGATATAACGGCGGAAAGAGAAGACGTTGCTGAAATAGGCCGTCAGCGGGATGACGACGATCTCGCCGATCAGGTAGGAGGTGGAGATCCAGGCGCCGTTATCGACGCCTGTTCCGATGCCGCCCTCGATGTCGAGAAGCGAGGCATTGGTGATCTGGATGTTGAGGATCGCCATGAAGGCGCCGATCATGCCGGCGAGAACGGCGATCCATTCCCTGGTGCTGGCGCCGGTTTTCGGCTGCGGGAGGGCGATTGATGTTGCTGCGATGGTGGACATGACACAAACTCCTCGTCCCCCGGCCTAGCTGCGGTCGTTCTTGGTGTCGATACTAGGCTGGACCGACATGCCGGGGCGCAGGTCGCCGTTGGCGGCAGCATCGCCGTCGAGCACGATCCTGACCGGAATGCGCTGGACGACCTTGGTGAAGTTGCCGGTGGCGTTATCGGGCGGCAGCAGGGCGAATTCCTGGCCGCTTGCCGGAGCAAGGCTGTCGACATGGCCGTGATAGGTGCGGCCCGGGAACATATCGACCTCGATATCGACAGGTTGTCCGGCCTTGACGTCGGTCAGCTGGGTTTCCTTGTAGTTGGCGATGACATAGGCAGCCGTCGTCGGCACGACCGACATCAGCTGGGTGCCGGCCTGGACATATTGGCCGACGCGCAGCGTCCGGTTGCCGACGGTGCCGTCAACAGGAGCTGATATCGTCGCATAGGAAAGGTTAAGCTCGGCCTGATGCTGAATGGCCTGGCTATTCGCAAGTGCTGCCTTTGCCTGGGCAAGCTCGGCATTCAACAGGTCGACCTGCTTGACGGCGGCGTCGAGTGAGGCGGTGTCGCGGACAATGGTGGCCTGGGCGGCAGCGATCTGCGAGGCGGCCTGCTGCGCCGTCTGGACCGGGGCATAGCCGCTGGTGGCAAGGTTCGAATAACGCTTGTTGTTCTGCTCGGCAAAAGTCTCGTTGGCGCGGTCGACGTCGACCGTTGCGCGGGCGGCGGCGATCGTCGATTGCTGGATATCGAGCGAAGCCTGCTTGGCGTTGACGGTGGCCTCGGCTGCGGCGACGTCGGCTTTGGCCTGATCAAGGGCCGTTCTGAAGTCGCGGTCGTCGATGCGGGCGAGCGGCTGGCCAGCCTTCACGGTCTCGTTGTCCATGACGAGGACTTCGGCGAGATAGCCGGAAACCTTCGGAGCGATGGTGCTGTTGTCGGCCTTCACATAGGCATCGTCGGTCGAGATATGGAAGCGGCCGACCGTCCAGTAATCATGGCCGTAATAGGCGCCGGCGGCGATCAGCACGAGTGCGGTGGCGCCGAGAAGCAGGGAGCGCCCGCCGCGCCCGCGGGCGGGCTTTTCCTCGGCAACAGTGGCGGCAGCTTCCGCGACGCGCGGCGGCTGGCCGGCGTCCAGGCTTGCCGGTGCGGCTTCGGCGGTTGTTTCGAGGGCGGTATTGTTGTTCTGGGCACGCAGCGTCTTGATGGTCATTATCTTTCTCCTGATGACGGTCGCTGTCACGAGGGCTGCGGCCTCTGATGGGGTGAATGCGATTTAGGAAACTTGATGTTTTCTAAAATATGCACTATAAAATGGATGTCAACATGAATTTGGAAAATCGTTATGGTCCAAAATCAACAAATCGAGAAGAGGCCGAGAGGCCGGCCGCAGATACGCTGTGACGACGACACCAGAAACCTGATCGTCGAAGCGGCAGACACCCAGTTTCACGAGAACGGCTACGCGGCGGCAAGCATCGCCACGATCGCCCAGGAGGCTGGTATTTCCACAAAGACGCTCTACCGGCTGTTTCCGACCAAGGCCGATCTCTTCGCCAGCGTGGTCTCCGAGCGTATCAGCCGCTTCCTGCTGGCGCTCGATCCCCCGATGCTTGCCGCTGCCGATCTGAGAGATGGCCTGGAGCGCATGCTGATGGCTTACGGCATGCTGACGCTTTCGGAAGATACGGTCACCATCATGCGCCTCGTTATCGCCGAGTCGGACCGTTTTCCTGAAATTGCCACATCCTTCTACGAACGGGCGATCCTGCGCACCAATGCGCTGATGGAAGACTGGCTGCGCCTGCAGGTCGACCGCGGCCTCATTGCACTCGACGATCCGCATCTGGCCTGCGGCATGCTGCGTGGCATGATGACCATGGAGCCGCAGCGCGCGGCGATCCTGCACCAGGAGCCGCCGCCGAAGATCGAGGCGATCCAGGCGCGGGCGAAGATGTGCGCCGATCTTTTCCTGAAAGGTTGCGCGCTCTGAAGCATCGCTCGGGCTTCAGAGCGCAATGACTTTTCCTTGACGAGCGGCCGGCGCAAGCGTGGGAATCCAGCTCAGTTCGGCGGCGCACCCAGCGCATGCAGAATACCGCGCAGTTCGGCGAGGCCGCGCATGCGGCCGATGGCCGGGTAGCCTGGTGTGACGACCTTGTCGAGGTCGTCGAGCATGCGATGGCCATGGTCCGACCGGAACACGATGGTGTCTTCGGGACTGCGGCGGCGGTCTTCCGCGACCAGTTCGCTGAGAACGGCGACCATATCGACGTCGCCTTCCAGATGCGCGCTTTCATGGAATGTCCGGCCGTCACCCTCGCGTGTCGTGGCACGCAGATGGGCGAAATGGATGCGCGAGGCAAAGCGTTGGGCGATCGCCGGCAGGTCGTTTTCGGCGCGCACGCCGAGGCTGCCGGTGCAATAACACATGCCGTTCGCAGCCGACGGCACCGCATCGAAGAGAGCGGCATAGTCGTCCGCCGTCGAGGCAATGCGCGGTAGGCCGAACAGCGAACGCGGCGGATCGTCGGGATGCAGCGTCAGCTTGACGCCGCGCGCTTCGGCAGCCGGCGTCACCGCCTCGAGGAATTCGACCAGGTGTCGGCGCAGCCTTGCGGCATCGATGCCGCTATAGGCGACCAGCTTTTCCCGGAAGGCCGGAATGGTCAGAGGCTCGGTGGTCGAGCCCGGCAGAGCCGAGGTGATGATGCGGGTGATGTCGGCGATCTCATCGTCCGTCATCGCCTCGAAGACGATACGCGCCCGTTCGCGGTCTTCGCTAGAATAGTGCTGCGCCGCATCCGGCCGTTCCAGAATGAAGAGATCGAAGGCCGCGAAGCGCTCGTGGTCGAAACGCATGGCAGTGGCGCCCGTCGGTGTCACGAAATCGAGTTCGGTGCGGGTCCAGTCCACCACCGGCATGAAATTATAGCAGACGATCGGAATGCCACAGGCGGCGACCGCTTCGAGGCTGGCGATCCACGCCTCGATTTCGGCCTTCGCCTCCCCGCCCTTGCGCTTGACGGCGTCGGGGATCGGAATGCTCTCGACGACCGACCAGACGAGCGGCGATCGGTCGCCGGGCGTCGTCTCGATCAGAGCCTGGCGTTCGCGCACTTCCTTCTCCGTCCAGGCCCTGCCGATCGGCACCTGATGCAGCGAAGAGACGATATTCGTCGCGCCCGTCTGGCGGACATCATCCAGCGTCACCGGCGCTTCCGGTCCGAACCATCTCCAACCCTGTCGCATCCTTCTTCCTTCCCTCTCGCTTTTCGTTTCGTGTTGGCCTGCCGTCAGCAGAAATAATCGGGGTAACGCGCGCGCAACTCGTCGACATCGGGAATGACGGCACTCAGATGATGGATCATCGCACTGCGTGCCGCCGCTGCATCATGGGCGGCCAGCGCATCGCGGATGATCATGTGTTCCTGCACGACATTATCCATGCGCCCAAGCACCGGTAACGTCAGGCGCCGTGCCCGGTCGATCTGCACCTTGACCGTTTTCAGGATTGCCCAGATGCCGGGATAACCCGATATCTGCGTGATCGCCTCATGGAAGGCCTCGTCCTCCTCATGGAAGCTCGAGGCATTGCCGGTCGCGGCATGCGCCCGCTGCCGGGCAATGATGGCGTCGAGACGGGCGATATCGGCGGTCGTCGCGGTCAGAGCCGCAGCCTCGACTGTCGCGCCTTCGAGCGCCTTGCGCACGACGACCGCCTCAGGGATCGCCGAGACAGGCACCCGCGACACCACGGTGCCCGACTGCGGGTAGATATCGACCAGTCCGCCTTCGGAAAGCCGGAGCAGCGCCTCGCGCACCGGCGTGCGGCTGACGCCGAAATCATCGGCGATCCGCTTTTCCTGCAACAGCATGCCAGGCGGCATCCGTAACGACACGATGTCGGCATAGAGGCGATCGTAGATGGCGCCGGCCGTGGTGATACGGCGCAGCCTGCCCCCGGCCTCCCGCGATGCCGGGACGACCAAAACTTCGGTTTCTGATGCTTGCTGCATGGATATACCGGGACGCTGAAACTCCGCGGCATACTAGTATATCAGTTTTATCGCCGTGCCAAGACATGCCGCTCAAGGTTCGGCGCTTCGCGAATTGAGCAAGTCGACCGGCGGGCCGCGGGCTCGAGGCAAAAACATTGAACGGCAATTACGGTGCGAAAGCGCGGGTGAACGGCGTAGACCTATGGAAAGCCGATCTCTACGCCGAGGCACTCTTTGTTTGGAACTTAGATCGGCCAAGTTGGTTGAGATCCGCAAGGAGACTCTCATGAAAAAGCCAGCACCACGCAAGACAAGCGAAAATACGACTGACGGCGGCCGGCCGAAAACTCCACCCGCCGTGGACGCAGGCGGACGGAAAATGGCTCGGCGAGCCGCAAACCAAATCGACAGGCTGAGCGGCGGGTCGCCAGCAACCAGCCGAGAGGAGGAGATCCGAAGAAGGGCATATTCCCTGTGGGAGAATGAAGGGAGGCCGGAAGGCAAGCACGGGCATCGCTGGGCCCTGGCCGAACATGAACTCGATGCGCAGCAGGGCGAAGCCGATAATCCTCCAAACCTCGCAGCATTGCGAGAGGCCTCGCGCGAACATACCGATGCATTCCTCGTCAAGACCGATCTCGAGGACGCCGATCAACGCGAAGCCTCTCCCGGCACACGCGAGCAGGTTTGACTTTCCGCCTCGCGCCAATCTCAGACCTCATGCCATTCAGAAAGGTCCTAGACATGACCGACAAACAGAACTTGAACGCCGGATTCACCGGAACGCCCGCTGAGCAGCCGGAGGGATTGACCAAGGTCGCGAAGTCGGCAGCCAGAGAGATGAAACGTGAGGCTTATGCCGTCGCCTTCGGTGCCAGAGAGCACCCGCATACCGCAAGCGCATTGCTGCTCACTACCGGCATTGTCGCATTCGGGCTTGGCTATCTCCTTGGTCGATCGTCGGCGGAAGGTTCGACACGCCCATATTGGCGGTAGCGGCAGCCGCTTCGCTTCAACGAGGCGCATGCATCGGTTCTCCGCCGATCCCAATGATGCCGCCTTCTTCTCTCGGTACGTTCGTCGGCTGCTGGCTATCAAACCTTCACATCACGCTCGCACCCCAGACGTGTTTTCTGCTGAAGCCGGCCTTACCATCGTACCGATTGGACGCCCATCATCGAACAGAACCACGTCTGTCCGGACGCCTGTTGCTGGAATACCACGTCGAATAAAGCCATAGATTGCATCCTCATCATAGCTTGACAGCCGTGATAACGATCCTTAGCGAGGCAGTATGGCCACGGTCAGGACCGGCAAAGTGAATTATTTCAGACAACTCAAGATGGCAGTGCTTTATCCCGGGAATGAAGCCGGAAGTGCACTCGACCGAAATAACCGCATTGCGGTCTTTCTCTTTGCGATACTTCCAGGGCTTTCGCCGAACTTTAACTCCTTCATCCTCCTCGCGTCGATGGTATGGGGCGCCTACTGTCTGGCCACGGGCAGCCTCGCCTTGAACCTGTCGAAATCCGACCGGCTGGTGGCCATTGGCATGTCGATCTATCCGCTGGTGATGATCGCGAGCATCTTCATCAACCCGCCTTACTCCGAAGAACTGGACTGGATATTCCGGCTTCTGCCTTTCTTTTCGGTCTGGCTGTTATTGCCGCGGATGCGCCAATCTCCCGATGGCCGTCTCGTGCCGCTCTTTATCCTCGGCGCAGGCATCGGCATGATCGTCACCTTTCTTTTCAGTCTCCTGCAGATCATGTTTCTGATGGAGAGGGCAGAGGCCGGGACTTCGAACGCTGCACTCCTGGGCGTCATAGGCGTTCTTTTCGGCGGCATTGCGCTTCTCAACGTTCAATCTCCCAGAAGCGTGGAGCAAAGAATTGCGATATTGGGATATGCCGCCGGGCTAGGCTGTGTTCTGCTTTCGGGAACGCGCTCGGCCTGGCTGGTCATTCCCGTCCATGTCGTCATCTTTCTCTGGTATTTTCGCAAACACAGCTTCCATCTAAGTTTGCGCAGCCTCGCTATTACCAGCTCCTTGCTGTTGGCGGGACTTATCGCCCTGGGCAGCGGCCAGGTTCTCCATCGCATCCAGGCGCTTCAGGAGAATCTGACGTCGCTCGAACGCAGTGACGGCGAGATCACGTCGATCGGTGCGCGCTTCGCCTTGTACAAAGGCGCACTATCAGCAATCAGCAAGGACCCGTTGACGGGTTATGGCCCGCAGAACCGGATGGCTTCGGTTTTGGCTGAGCTGCCCGAGAGCGTGAGGCCGCAGTTGCCCTACTCGCATGTCCACAACGGTTTCCTCACCGCGGGAATCGACGCCGGCGTTTTCGGCATTGCGGCGCTTTCGCTGATGCTGCTGACGCCTGTGATCGGCGCTTGCAGAAAGGAAGCGGGACCGGGCCGGGATTTAGCGATTGCGCTCGCTCTTCTGCTGTTCAGCAGCTACGTCATCACGGGCAGCTTTGGCATTATGTTCAATCAGAAGGCCTTGGATCCGATCTTCGCCTACATGGTCGCCCTTATTTGTGCGGATCGCGGCAGCACGGGCTTTGCGCCCGTCGTTCGGATCTGATGTCCGGCACCCCTTAAGCCTGCAGACCCTACAGCGTGCTTTGAATTGTCTGAGGTAGCCGTATTGGCTCGGCGCCGGTGAAAGCCAGATCCGAGACCTCACCCGTTGACGAATAGCCGGAAACGAGCTCCGCCAATGTCGCACGTGCAGCGATCATATCGTTCCGGTCCAATGCCGCGTTGAGCGCGTTGAGCCTCCGCGACAGCTCGGGCCAGGACAGGAAATCCTCGCGCGCCTTCATAATCCGAGGATGTTCGGTTGTTCCAGGATTATCCCCGATCAACAGCTCTTCAAAGAGCTTCTCGCCGGGACGAAGACCGGTAACGGACAGCTCGATATCGCCTTCGGGATTGTCTTCGTCGCGGACGGCCAGCCCGGAAAGCTCGACCATCTTGCGGGCGAGATCGGCGATGCGAACCGGCTCTCCCATGTCGAGCAGGAAGACATCTCCCCCCTCCGCCATCGCGCCGGCCTGAATGACGAGTTGAGAAGCCTCCGAAATGGTCATGAAATAGCGGGTTATATCAGGATGTGTCAGTGTCACCGGGCCGCCGTCCTTGATCTGCTGCCGGAACA
This sequence comes from Rhizobium acaciae, assembly GCF_025941625.1. Taxonomy (NCBI): domain Bacteria; kingdom Pseudomonadati; phylum Pseudomonadota; class Alphaproteobacteria; order Hyphomicrobiales; family Rhizobiaceae; genus Rhizobium; species Rhizobium acaciae. The sequence continues at coordinate 3,381 of NZ_JAPCZO010000024.1, read as the reverse complement.
GCGGCACGACGGATCCGGAGGAGCCGAGGACGTTTCCGAAACGGACCATGGAGAAATTCGTTCGCATTCTGTCGGTCGCCGATTCTGCTGCGAGCGCCTGCAGAACCATCTCTGCCAACCTCTTGCTGGCGCCCATCACATTTGTCGGACGCACGGCTTTGTCTGTACTGATCAGCACGAAGTTCGAGACGCCGCATTTATTCGCCGCGCGTGCCGCGACCAGCGTACCCATCACATTGTTCTTGATGCCTTCCACGGCATTGTGTTCGACAAGGGGAACATGCTTGTAAGCGGCTGCATGATAGAGCGTCTGAGGTCGCCAGCTCTGCATGACATGTTCCATGCGATCCTGATCGCGGACAGAACACAGAATCGGAACGATCTGCATATTTTCATGCTTGTACAGTTCGGCCAGCTTCTGCAATTCGGCATGGATATTATAAAGCGCAAACTCGTTCTGATCGATGAGGATGAGGCTGGAAGGCCCGGTGCGCAAAATCTGACGGCATAACTCGCCGCCGATCGAGCCGCCGGCACCGGTGACCATCACCACCTTGTTGCGCATCGACTTGTCGAGTAGCTCCTGGCGCGGCGCGACCGCTTCTCTTCCGAGCAGATCTTCGATCTCCAGCTCTCGGATGTCGGAGACGGCGATGCGTCCCTGAGCCAGGGCAGTGAGATCCGGCAACGTGCGAACATTGACCCTGGCTTTACGGATGTGCTCCAGGATTTCGTTGCGACGCTGCCGCGATGCGGAGGGAAGAGCAAGAAGCACGTTGTGCACGCCGAGAGATTCGGCAAGCACCGGAAGATCCGAGGGGTCGTAGATCGGCAAACCACCCATGACGCCGCCCTTGAGACGCGGATCATCATCCAGATAGCCGACGACATTGAGTTCGGCACTGTTGATCAAGGCACCGGCCAATTGCCGCCCGGCCGTCCCTGCCCCGTAGATCAGCACCTTGGCGAGCATATTCTTGTGAAGGATGCGCTGGTAGGCATCCCCGAGCCAGTAGCGGATACTTAACCTCGACAGCCCGATCGCAATCAACAGCAGGAAGGGCTGGAGGATGCCGACGGTTCTCGGAACACCGGGGACGCTGAGGGCTGTAAATATCGTCATAAAGGCGACGCCGTAGATCGCAATCGCCTTCAGAACAGTTATGAAAGCAGCCATATTGGCATAACGGAAGATCGCCCGATACATGCCCATGACGATGAAGATGGGAAGGGCCATGCACAGTGAAACGAAGACCGGCAGCCACTGCACACCGGTCAGCACCGTCCATTCGTTGAGGCGGAAGCAATAGGCGAGCCAGATCGTCAGAACACAAAAGCTGGAATCCAGCAGCAAGGCCAGAGCGCGTTTGGCAACCCGCGGCATCGCCAGCAGAGGGGCGACGAGCGCTTGCATCGGCATTAAGAACCATCCTGAGCGCGGCGTCTCAGTGGGGGTATTTTCGGGCATTGCTTACCAGCGTCTCGCGGATCAATCAGACAACCACCTTCTTGTCATTTTCTGCAACGAGCGCAACTGAAATAATCGGAAATCAAGGTCTTCCGCACCGACTTATCTATCAGAAGTAGGTAGCTTAATGCCGTATGCCCTTACGGCGGATGACCTTCTCGGCCGTCATAAGCAGGATGCTTATGTCGAAGCCGAACGAGCGGCGTTCGAGATATTCGACATCGAATGTTACCTTCTCCGGAATCGGCAATTCGTCCCGGCCATTGATCTGCGCCCATCCGGTCAGTCCGGGCAGAAGCTTGTCGACACCATGGGCGGTGCGCAACTCTATCAGATCATATTGATTGTAGAGTGCCGGCCGCGGGCCGACGAAACTCATCTTCCCCTCGAGAATACACCAGAGCTGCGGCAGTTCGTCGAGGCTGGATTTGCGCAGAAACGAGCCGATGGGTGTCAGAAATCGATCCGGATCTTCGAGCAGATGCGTGGCAACCGTCGGTGTGTCGACGCGCATGCTGCGAAATTTCGGCATCAGGAAGATCTGATTGAAACGGCCGACACGTTTTGACCAATAGAGGATCGGTCCCGGCGAGGTAAGGCGAACACAAAGAGCGACGACAAGGATTGGAACGAGCAGGATCGCCGACGCAATCAAAGCCAGGAAAAAATCCACCGCCCGTTTCAAACCCATTCTCCGCAGCTCTTCCGCCTTATCGTCCGGCCATCCGCCATTCGCCCTTCGCGTTGCCGTATCGTCAAAAAGCGTTTCGCGTCAACTGCCATCATTCTGCGGACGCGGACGGACGAGGGTCGGAAAATCTTGACCGAACCTCCGATTCGAGGTCGCGGCCATCGCGGGCCTGGCGGGACCAAAAGCCGGGCAGGACGCGATGGCCGCAATCCAAGGAGGAGGTTTAGACGGCATGACAGATCCGCGAGCCGGCATTCCGTCGCCAGCTTCGCAGATGAACCGAGTGCAATACGACATTACGCGCCAATCGAGATCGTCATCCTAAGCGATGAACATCCAGGCAAGGCGCGAGAGTGGGGTCAAGTGCCGGTCGGCAACGGTCGATCGCGCTGTTGTTCGGCGAGGCAAGCAAAGACGGAGGTATGTCGCCTCAAATCTCTCGACGACGCGAGGTGGCCTTTGCAATTATTGCCACGCCACGCAATGTCGTGGGACGGTGGTCGGGCAAACTGGCCAGGATGACTTCACGTCACTGCCAACCGGTCAGCCGGGCTGATGGTGGAGGCGGAGGGACCGCCGAGTAATTTCGGTAAAGGCAGGCGGAATCGGAATTGAGCACAGCCGTATGAAAGCCCCGCGGCTAGCTCTCTCTCATTTGGGCGGCAGGCCAGCTAGACCTTATCCAATTCGCGCGCAACGCAGCTCATACCCGTTCCGAGCCAAGGCACACTGGCCGCGATTGGGTACGATAGGAAATGACAATTTCAGCGCTCGAATCGATCCAGCATCCTCTTCAGTTGTGCGTTTTGCAGCCTAAGCTTCGTCGCCAGCTGATCCCGGAGCAGTCTGATTTCGCCATCGAGGCTCACTGCGTCGTCAGAAACGGCGGTAACGCCCGGAGAAGATGGAAGAACGACAGTAATCGTTTTCACTTTCTTACTCCGCCTGCTGCGCTTTCGAGTTGGACGTTCGCCTACTGGCAATGCCCTTGGTGCGGCGTACGCGGCTACGTCGGCCTCATTGGATAAGGCCGGATCAACCGCTTTCGTGAGCGTGGCGCTTTTGACATCTGTCGTGTCATTAACACTACTAGCCGCTTCCTCGGCATGATCCAGGTCCGCTGACACCGCCTCGCGTTCTTCGTGAATGACCGGTTTTTCTTTGGCCGCACTGTCTGCGGCGTTCAACCGATTGTCGGCCGCCGTTTCGGTCGGCTTCACGT